>NZ_JBRRBO010000035.1:0-45460 GCF_056756175.1 Stenotrophomonas sp. STEN240
AAAAGCCAAAAGCCAAAAGCCAAAAGCCAAAAGCCAAAAGCCAAAAGCCAAAAGCCAAAAGCCAAAAGCCAAAAGCCAAAAGCCAAAAGCCAAAAGCCAAAAGCCAAAAGCCAAAAGCCAGAAGCCAAAAGCCAAAAGCCAAAAGCTAAATGCAAGAGCCAAAGCCAATGAACGTAGCCCGGGTAAGCGCAGCGCACCCGGGGCTCCATGCTCAGAACCCCCGGCACACCGCACCTACCTAAACAACCCCGCTCAGTTCTTTATCTGCACATCATCAATATAAACATTGAGGTCATACGCGGTATTGGCGTGGTACAGCCAGATCGCATCCAGCTTGACGCTGCTGCCAGTGATCGTGCCATTGCCATCCACCCACGCATTCCACTGCGCCGCATCGCTCAACGACCACGACACATAGGTCCAGGTATTGGCCGCAACCGCCTTGCTGGTTGAACGCTCGGTGCCGTCGCTGTCATCGATGCCGAGCCCGACGCTGGTTCCGCTGCCGCCACTCCATACCCAGAAACCAATCACACCATTGGCGCGGGTCAACGCGGTATTGCTGGCCGGAGTACCGCTGCCCGACAACAAACGCACGGCCCAGTCTGCAGTGCTGGCGGTGTTGTCCTTCAGCAAAACCCGCAGCGAACAGCTGCCGTTCTTCTGGGTGGTGCAATCGCGCGTGGCAGTGGACGCGGTGCTGATGCCGGTGGTGCTGCCCGAGTAGCTGGGGCTGGTATCGAAATGGCCAACGCTGCTTTCAAAGCGGTCCAGATACGTGATCGTGCCGGTGCCGCCGCCGCTGCCGGGGTTCAGCAGCCCGTAGTACTTGGACCAGTTCCAGTTGATGCCCGGGTCGGTGTGGGTCTGGCCACTGTAGTGCTGGTGGCCTTTGATCTTGACGCTGGTGGCCAACACATTGATGCCGCTGCTGGACGCACCGCTGTAAGCGCTGGCACAGCTGATCGCGCTGTAGCTGGCGCAGAAGTTGCGTACCAGCGCGGCCGAGGCGTCGTACATCGCATTTGTGTACCAGGAACTGTTGTCGACGTAGCCCTCATGCTCGATGCCCAAGGTGTAGCTGTTCTGGCTGCCTACGTGCCAAGCGGTGTCGGCGTTGCGCACCATCTGCGTCACCTGGCCGTCGGAAGAACGGATCACATAGTGCGCGCTGACCTGCGCCGATGCGTTCTTGAACCAGGAGATGGTGCCGGCATAACTGCCCTGTGTGGTGTGGATGGTCACTGCACTTACCGCTGCCGAACGTGAGCTGGAGTAGTTGGACGTCGACGCCGGGCTCCAGATCGCCGGGCCATAGTCGGTGCTCTGGATGCCGGCATCCAACGCGGGGCTGACAGCGTTGGCTGCGGCAGCCGCTTTGCGTGGCTGCAGGGTTTCGCTGATGGGATCAATCCGGAAGGCGTCGGTTTCAACCCGGTCCCTGCTGATGTCCAGGCGCACCATCGGTGCCCGCAACGTCACCAGTTGTGGCGCATCGAAGGCCTGTTCCCAGGCGATCGCGCGTTCCGGCACCACGATGCCGCGATCGTTGACGCCGCGGTCCTGCGCCAGCAGCACGTCGTAGGCAAAGCTGGTACGCGCATAGTCATCGACCGCGCTTCTCGCGCCCGCCGTCGCACTGGTAGGCGCATAGCCGGCATAACGCATCAGCGCCGGACGGATGGCTTCCGCTGCCGGTGCACCGTTGTTGCCGGCGTCGGGGTGATCCTGGCGGATCTGCGCATCCAGCAATGCGGCGGCGGCGAGGATGTTGGTGGCTGCATCGGTGCGTACCGCAGCAGCAGACACCCCCAACAGCTTGGCGGCTTCGCCTACCTGGTCTTCAAAACCCCCGCCGGCATACAGGCCCATCACTCCCCACGAAGGTGGCATGCGCAGGTGTGCATCGTTCTGGTCGTGTGCGTCCGGTTGCAACGGCGACCAGCGGCTTTGCACAAACGCCAACGCCTCCAGCGTGCCGCGCGGAATGCCGGGATAACGACGATAGGCTTGCTGGAAGTAGCGCACATACATCGCCCGCAAAGGCAGCATGCGGGCTTCTTCCATCTTCAGCTGCATGTCCAGCACCTGCTCGCTGTCGGCGACAGGTGCCTTGATGGTGGTTTGAGCGTAAGCGGGAACAACTACGGCACTGGTGATGACGGCAGACAGCAGCACGGCAGTATGACGGTGCATCATCGGTAGGACCCCCAAGCTTGGAACCCCCTGCGCCTGCGGTTCTACCCCAGTGTGGCTGCGCGTGGGTGAAGGCGACGGTGAATCAGTGATGGGGTTCAAGGAGTTGAGGGCTTGCTTGCGTGCAGTTTGGGCCGGAACCGAAATGCGGAAGGTGCCCCTTCGCAAAAGGGAGGGTCTGGTCGTGCGCCCGCATGCATGGCGAGAAGCCGATCTGCTTACCTCGATTGCGGGGCGAGATGGCGCAGTGTGGAAGGACGCCGTTGCTGCCGCTGTTGCAACAGCACCAAGCGCTGTCCACGCGACTTCAGCCTTGCGTTGCCACGCTGCTCGGCCGCCTGCGCTCCAACCACCAAAGCAGGGATGCAACCAATACGAAGCCCAGCAGCCAAGGCCAACGTGGGCCCGGAACCGGCAGTGGCGTTGAAGGTGCTGCACTACCGCGCATTGCAAACGTCGCGTCGTGCATCTGCTGTGCATGCAGTGCAATTGCCTTGGCGGGATCCAGCAGCAGGATGCTGTCGTGCTGGTCGCCTGCTTCAATACGATGCCAACCAGCCTTCTGCGGCCACGCGGCAACGCAGTTGTCAGCCGAAGGGTCGGGCAGCAGCGCGGTGCGGCTGCCGTCAGCGGCAAGCATGTGTACGGGCGCGGCCAAACCACACAGACCGATGCGCTCACCGCTCCATGCCCATGCCGGCAGCTGCAGCTTTGGCGCACCGGCTAGCGGCCGGGCCACGCTGGCCAGTGCGGCATTCCATAGTTCGGCGTGTGCATCGGCATGGCCTGCCAGCACCAGTGCATAGCTGTCGGTGACCGGCAGTACGCCAACCCGGCCCAAACCCAGCGCACGCCAGCCGCCTATCGGCGTGCCATCGGCAGCGCGTACCAAAGGCACAACATCCGTGCCGTTGAATTCCAGGTTGAAGCGTTCGACCGTGAGCGCGGTCTTGTTCTGCTCGGCATCGGTCGCGCTGCGCAAGGTCACCGGCTTGGTCTGGTCACCGCCGCGTGTGTCCAGTCCCCAGTCACGCAATGCACGCCGCGCATTGCCGTCCAGTGCGCCGCCGGTGCGCACCAGCACGCCGAGACCGGCGCGCAGCGCGTCGGTGATGGCAGCGCGTTGCGCGGAGGACAGCGATGCAAGCCGTCGCTCATCGAGCAGCAGCAGATCCAGCCGCGCCAGGCTGGCCGCATCGAGTGCGGCCGGTGCATCGCCCAGCTGCAGGCCACCGCCGATCAACATGCTGGTCTGCATCCGGGCGCCGATGTCGGTGCCCCAGCGCTGCAGATACTTCAGCTCGGGACCGGGCGCGCCGGCCAGCACGCGTATCGTCGGGGCGCTGCTTGCACGCGTACGCACCGGCACCGGTAGTTGATCCATGACCTTGCCGCCCGCATCCAGCACGCGCAGTACGAAGCTGACATCGCCAGGCTCACGGGCACTGGCATGCAAGGTGACGCGTCCGCTGCTATCGGGCTCGGCGATATCCGCGCGATGGCCGGCGGGATCCAGCAGCTCCACACGCGCTCCCGGCATTCCCTGCACACGGCTGTGGACGCTGAACGCTGCACCGGGCGCAAGCAACGGCGGCGGTCGCAGTTCCACCAGACCGCGCGGTGCGGCGTTGGGCAGGAAGCGCAGCGCTGGCAAGGCGATGTCGCGGTCGCGCGCAGGCAGGCCTTGTCCGATGACCACCAGCTCGCGTGTACCTGGATGCTGGCGCAGCGCGCTGGCCAGGTCCGGTACGGCTGTCGCAGCCGCCAAAGCGGGCGCTTCAGGCAGGCGCACATAGGCAGCGGCTGGCACCGCAGCCAGCTCGGCCGCGTTGGCGCCTGCGCTGGCAACCACCAAAGTGCCTGCGTGGCCTGGGCGCGAGGGTGGTTGCAGGGTGAAGTACAACAGGATGCCGGCGGCAAGCTGCAGCAACAGCAGGGTTGCCAACCGAACCGCAGGCGGGCGCGGTGGCAGCGCGAAGCGCAGGCTGGCCAGGGCCACGGCCAGCACGATCAGCGCCAGTGGGAGCCATTCCATCATCGTCCGGACTCCTGCGGTGCCGATAGCGCTTCAAGGTAACGGCGGCCGCTGGCATCGGCGGCGTTGCGCCGTGCCGGTGGGCCGTCAGCGCGCCGCAGCGCGGGCCAGAGCTGCGCGCGTAGGGTTTGCCGGCACGGCTGGCATTCGGGTTGCTGGCGCAGCG
The DNA here is from genome assembly GCF_056756175.1 of Stenotrophomonas sp. STEN240. Classification (NCBI taxonomy): domain Bacteria; kingdom Pseudomonadati; phylum Pseudomonadota; class Gammaproteobacteria; order Lysobacterales; family Lysobacteraceae; genus Stenotrophomonas; species Stenotrophomonas sp. STEN240. The sequence goes on from NZ_JBRRBO010000035.1 coordinate 4,398, forward strand.
CGTCGATTGCGGCGACGACATCGAGTGGATCGGGCACGGCGTTGGGATGGGCGTCCAGCCAGCGCGACAGTGCATCCAGATCGACGGCGTCGTCGCGGGCGGCCAGGGCCTGCCATGCGTTGGCAGCCACCGCATCGGCGGCCGGGCGCGCATCGAGCTGCACCGCGCGATTGACCAGGCCATCGCGCTTGCCGGTCATGCGCCGGGCCATATCGATGGGCGGCAAGTCGCTGCCGACGCGCGCCAGATAGATGCGTTCGGCCTGCTGTACCTGTTTGATGAAGGCCAATGCCTTGTAGGCATACGGCAGTGCCTGATCGGGATGGCCCTGGCGCAGATGCCCTTCGGACTGCCACATCTGATCAAGCGCGGACTTGAGGATGGCGCGCGTCTGCGGGTCCAGCAGGGTGGCGGCTTCGGCGTGGTCGTGGGTGTGGCCGTACTCGGACAGCACATCGGTGGCGCTGCCGAATACCGGTGCGGGTGCGGTGCTGCCGCCATGATCGTGGCCGTCATCGTCGGCGTGATCGGCATGGCTGTCGGCAGCGGGCGCATCGCTGGTGGGCAGGTCGCCGGTGGGTGGGGCCTTTGCGCCGCCTTCGGCTTCCTCGCCGAGGAACTGGCCATAGCGCAGGCGCAGGATGCGCTGGTCCACGCCGATGGCGTCCGAGCGCTTGATGAAAGTATCCGCGTCCAGGCTGCCACGCTGCTTGAGCAGCGCTTCGGCGTCGATGATGATCTGCCGCTGGCTGCGGAAGTAAGCCGGCATCACCTTCTTGATCGCCCCTTCCAGGTCGCTGGCCTGCACCTGCTGCTCACTGGGCAGGCGCAGGATCAGGCTCGCGCTGCGCGCTTCCTGCGGCAGCGGGCTGCGATTGTCGCGAACGCTCAGCCGCGCGACGACTTCATCGCCCGGCTCCAAACCCAACGCGGCCAGATCAGCGCTATAGGCAAAGCGCCGCGCCGTGGCCGGGCCGCTGCCGCTCAGGCTGAGCTGGCGTTGCTGGAAGCTGATGTTTTCGCCGCTGCCTTTTGCCGTGGTGACATCCAGCGTCGCGGTGCTGTTCACGCCAAAATCGTCGGTCGCCTCGAAGCGAAGCTGCCACACGCGTTGGCGCGGTGCGGCCTGGTTGAGTGTCTGTGCCGGCTCGATCACCTTCACCTGCGGCGGACGGTCCACCACCACGTCAAGACGATAGGCGCGGCCGGCATCGGCCATGGCCGGCAGTGTATGGATGCGATACAGGCCTGCACGCTGCAGCACCTCGCTAGCGCGCCAGTAGTCGCCATCACGCTGCAAGGCTACGCGACGGCCATCGTGAAACTGCAACCAGGCCTGCTGCGGTTGCGGCGCAAACTGCAGACGCCATTGCAGGCGGCTGCCCTGCAGCGCACGCGCGTCCAGTTTGTCGCCCGAGCTGGCGGCTTGGCCGCTATACGCCGGCGGCGTTATCTGCAGCCAGCTGCCACGCAGCGCCGGTAAGCCGCTGCGTGCACTGCTGGCCACCGGGCTTGCATCCATCACACCCGCGGCACTGCCTGCGCTGCGCGGCCACAGCAGCGCAGCGGCCGCCAACAGCGCTGCTATCAGCCAGCACAGCAGCACGCGCTGCCAGGGCCAGCGCGGACGAAGATCGGGCGGTTCGCGCTGCAGGCGCTGTTCGATATGGCGGCGCTGCCGCTGCTGCAACGGATTGAGCGTGTCGGCTGGCGTAAACAGCAGATCGGCGCTGTCCTCGAAGCGGGTGTACTCGTTCAATCGTGCGATCAGCCAGCGGACATGCAGGCGTCGCGCGCGCCAGACAGCAGCGCCGACCGCCATCAACAGTGCGAGCGTGCAGACGATATAGCCAGCATCGAAGCCCAACACACGCGCGGCCAGCAGGCCGATGGCCAGGGCCAGCGGCAGGCCGGCGCATAGCCACACCAGCAGCGTGCGGCGGCGTGCAGCCTGCAGCAAAGCATGCGCGCTCATTGCTGGCTCCTGCGGCGTGGCGCGCTGGCCAGCCAGCGTTCAAGCAGGAACAGCAGGGCGATTGCCAGCAACAACCAATGACCCAGCTCGGTTGCGGGCTGTGGATAGGGGGCAGCACCTGTTTCTGGCTGCATGGTTGCGGCCAGGGCACGGCGCGGCGTCGGTGGGGCCTGCAGCACGGCACGCAGACCGCTGGGGAAGTCGGCATCAAGCAGGCTGGGAAGGCTGGCCGGTTGCAGCGGCGCTGCCCAGCGCAACCACTGGCCCTGCGCTGTGCCGATCTGTTCAATGACCAGGTTGCCGTTGCCATCACGCCACAGCGGCGTGCGCTGCGCATCGGTGGGAATTTGCGTGCGCGCGTCCACCAGCAGGCGGCCACCGCGTTGCAACCAGGCGGCTGTGTCGGCTGGCAATGGCTTGGCCGACAGCCACACATGCAGTTTGTCGTCATCGCTGAAAGCGGTGGCGTCGTCTGCGGCTTGCGGCCTGGGCCCATTCCATGCGCTGGCGACGGCATTGAGGTAACGCAGCCCCTGCTTGCCGGCCTCGTCGTGGCGAACCTGCATGGCAGGCGGCGCAATGGGCGCTGGTTTACCCGCCGCCGCTTGCTGCTCCACCACCTGCCAGCGCAAAGCACGCGAAAGCTGCGGGCGCTGGGCATCCAGGCCATCGAGTACCGATGGCACCACGACGGTCAGCGCGGTATCGGCCGGCAGGCTGGCGTCCAATGCGCGCAACAGGCTGGACACGGGCTGCGCGGCTGCCGGTGCTGCGGTTTTGTCGATGCGCGGGAAGCCCGGTGCCAGCCACACCCATTGCGCGTCGGCGTCCGCTACGGTGCGGCGGGCGGCGGCAAGATCAACGCCGGGCACTACCGCGACGCGCGGCTGCGTATCGACCACGCCAGTCAGTGCAGGCCGGGCCAGCAGCACGGCCAACAAGGCAAGCAGCAGCAGGCGCAGCACCAGCAGCGGCCATTCGTCGAAACGGATGCGCCGACGCGGGCGTGGCCGGGCCGACAACCAGCGCAGCGCGGCGAAATCGATGATGCGTTGTTCACTGCGGCGGGCAAGATGGATCAGCAACGGCAGCAGCAATGCGGCCAAAGCAAACAAACCGGCCGGGAACAGCCACAGCAGGCTCATGCGCCGCTCCCGGCGCGGCGCCCGAACAAGCGCTGCAGGGGCGCGTCGATGGCTTCGTCCAGATAGGCGGTGTCGTGGCGGATGCCTGCCGCCTGCAGACGCGCATCCAGCACGCGCTGCGCTTCGCCGAAACGGGACAGATAGGTGCTGCGCACGCTGGCGCCGTCGCTGAGCAGTTCGTCGCCGGTTTCAGGGTCACGGAAGCGATGGCCCTCGCGGAACGGGAAATCGCGTTCTTCCACCGTCAACAACTGCAGGTGCACAACATCGCGGCCGGCCTTGGCCAGACGCTCGGCAAGTTCGATGCCGGCCTCGTCGAAGCCATCGCCGATCATCACCACCAGGTCGTTGCTGGCAATGCGTTCCCACAGTGGAGACAGCCGTTGCTGCGCCGGCCATTGCCCGTGGGCACGCAGGGCGTGCAGCTGCAGATGCAGGCGGTCACGCTGGCGCAGGCCGTTGCCGGCGGGCAGCAACTTCACGCCATCGGCGCCGAGCGCGATCAGACCGAAATCGTCGCCCTGCTGCATGGCCAGTTCGGCAACGCAGGCGACCAGTGCCTTGGCCGCATCCAGCCGCTGCCAATCCGGGCGTACCTGATCGGGCTGGCCCATCGAGGCGCTGCAATCGAGCAGCACCCAGACGGTCATCGGGCTTTCGCGTTCGGATTCGCGCACGAAGAAGCGGTCCGAGCGTGCGTAGAGTTTCCAGTCGATCTGCCGCAGTTCGTCGCCGGGTTCATAAGCGCGGTACTGGGCGAACTCCAGCCCGGCACCGCGGCTGCGGCTGGCGTGCGCGCCGATGCCACGGCTGCCACTGGCCCGCTGCGGCCACAGCCGCAGGCTGCGCAGGCGGCTGCGCACATCGGCGGGGATCAGCGGTGGCGTGGGGGCGGCCATGCTTCAGTGGTCTTGTCAGGCCGGGAACGGCACCGCACGCAGCAGCGCGGCGATCACGTCATCGGCGCTCTTGTGCTCGGCCTCGGCGGCGAAGGACAGCAGCAGGCGATGGCGCATTACCGGTGCGGCCAGCGCCTGCACGTCTTCGCGGGTGGCGGCAAAGCGGCCCTGCAGCAGGGCGCGGGCCTTGGCGGCCAGCACCAGCGACTGACCGGCACGCGGGCCGGCGCCCCATTTGATCCAGTTGTTCACTTCAGCCGGTGCGCCGTCGCCAGGGCGGCTGGCACGGACCAGGCGGGTTATCCAGCTCAGCAGGTCGGGGCTGATGTGGACTTCGCGCACCGCTGCCTGCAGCGCCTTCACCGCTTCGGCGTCCATCACCTTCGGTACTACGCCGCTGTGGCTGCCGGTGGTCTGCGCCAGGATGTCGCGCTCCTCGGCTTCGCTGGGGTAATCCACGCGGACATGCAGCAGGAAGCGGTCCAGCTGTGCTTCCGGCAGCGGATAGGTGCCGGCCTGCTCGATCGGATTCTGCGTGGCCAGCACGAAGAATGGCGAGGGCAGGGCGTAGGTGGTGCCGGCGTAGCTGACGGTACGCTCCTGCATGGCTTCCAGCAGCGCGGCCTGGGTCTTGGGCGGAGTGCGGTTGAGTTCGTCGGCCAGCAGCAGGTTGGTGAAGATCGGGCCTTGCTGGAAGCGGAACGCGCGCTTGCCGGTGCCATGGTCTTCTTCCAGCAGCTCGGTGCCGAGAATATCGCTGGGCATCAGGTCGGGGGTGAACTGCACGCGGCGGAACTGCAGTTCCAGCGCCTGCCCGAGCGAGCGCACCAGCAGCGTCTTGCCGAGGCCGGGCGCGCCTTCGAGCAGGCAGTGGCCGCCAGCCAGCAGGCCGATCAGCAGTTGTTCGACGACGTCATGCTGGCCAACCACGGCTTGTGCGAGCGCGCTGCGCAGCTCGTTCAAGCGCGGCAGCAGGGAGTCGACATCGTGGCTGGGATCGGGGGCATTCATGCGGTCACCTGTGGGGTCAATGCGTCAGTGCGTACATCACGATGTTCACGCCGAACTTGGTGTTGTCTTCGGCCAGGAAGCGTTTGTTGCGCCAGTCGTAATCCCATTCGCAACCGTAGTCCTTGTTGCTGTAGAGAACGCCCAGCCGGCCATCGATGTCGATGCCCTTGAGGTAGTCGTGGACCAGATCATCGCCCCAGCCATTGAGCTCGAAACCGGTAGCTGGCGGGCCTTCGGGGAATTTGAAAAAGCTGTTGTAGATGGCGTGGTTGTTGGGCAGCTTCTTCAATGCGGTAGTGCCGAAGATGCTGCGCATCTGTGCTTCGAAGGAGGTGGCGAACAGGCCGTCGATATCGTGGTTGCAGTCATCGACGAAGACGAAGCCGCCGTTGCGCACGTAGCGTTCGAAGTTGCGGCGTTCTTCCGGGTTGAACTCGACCAGCTTGTGTCCGGCCAGGTAGCAGAATGGTGCGCGCAGCATCTTCGGGTCGGACAGTGCGATCACATGTTCGTTCGGGTCCACGCGCAGGGTGGTGTAGTCGACCAGCGAGGTGATCAGGTTCGACGGCATGCGCGCATCAACGTCCCAGTCACCGGAGTCGTAGCGCAGGCGGGTGAACCAGAAGTCGTAGCGGCTGGCCTGTGCGCGTGCCAGCCCCGGCAAGGCGGCCGTCACCGCACCGCCCAGCAGCAGGTGAAGGAATTGCGCTCGCGTTAGACGGGGTGAGGACAAAGGCGAAAATCTCAAGATGCTGAAAGCCCCTCTCCCGTTTACGGGAGAGGGGTTGGGGTGAGGGCGCTCTTAAAGCACGTAGAGCAAATGCTCCCCTCATCCGCCCCTTCGGGGCACTTTCTCCCGCAGGCGGGAGAAGGGATGAAGCAACTGCAACTGCAACAGCTAGAAGCCAAAGCTAGAAGCCAAAGCTAGAAGCCAAAGCTAAAAGCCAAAGCTAGAAGCCAAAGCTAAAAGCCAAAGCTAAAAGCCAAAGCTAAAAGCCAAAGCTAAAAGCCAAAGCTAAAAGCCAAAGCTAAAAGCAGTTACACCGCATCCGACAACGACGTAAACGTGAAGTCACGCAGCTTCATCGGCGGAATCATCATCACAAAGCTCGACTCATCACCGGCAACACGCACCGGCTTGCCCAGTTCGTCGATGTTGTTGAGCATGATCACCGGCGATTCGTTGAAGCGGAAGTTCTTCACCGGGTGCTTGATCTGGCCGTTCTCGATGTAGAAGGTGCCGTCGCGGGTCAGGCCGGTCAGCAGCACGGTCTGCGGGTCGACCATGCGGATGTACCAGGTGCGGGTGACCAGGATGCCTTTCTCGGTGCCACGCACCAGCTCGGCGATCGACTTGCTGCCGCCGCTCATCAGCAGGTTGCCGGCGCTGGCCTTGGCCGTTTTGCCCTGCTTCTGTGCCCAGTAACGCGTGTAGTCCAGGTTGGCGATCTTGCCGTCTTCGATGATGGCGACACGCTCACGCGGCAGGCCCTCACCATCCCACGGCAATACCGGTGCTTCCGGGTGCCACGGGTCGGCAAACAGATTGACCTTGCTGTCGTAGACCTGCTCGCCCAGCTTGTTGCCGCCGCCCTTCTTGGACAGGAAGCTGCGGCCTTCATCGGCCGAGCGCGCGTCGAAGAAATTCATCATGAAGCTGATCAGGCCCGCCGCTGCCGCCGGCTCCAGGATCACCGTGTACTTGCCCGGCTCCAGCGCCTTGGCTTCAGCCGACTCGGTAGCCTTGCGCTTGGCGATCTCGATGTCCTGGTCGGCCTTGAAGTCGGACGCGTCCTTCAGGTTGCGGCCTACCCAGCCCGAACCGCGACCGTCTTCGGTACGCACCGTGCAGGTGTAATCAAAGCTGGTCGACTTCTGGTAGCCGAAGTTGCCCTTGCTGTTGGCCATGGCGTAGAAGCCGTTGCCGTCTTCGAGGAAGCCGGCCGCGATCAGGCCGTGGCCACGGCAGGGGGTGATTGAATCGGCGGCAACCTGGGCGCGGAATTCCGGGGTGATCGCTGCAGTGGATTCACTGAAGGTCGGAGTCGGGCGGTATTCCTGCTTGCCGATGATGGCCATGAATTCCGGGTTTTCCGGCGCCAACCTGGCCAGGTCTTCGGCGCGGCGTACAACGCGCTCCAGCGCGGCATCGTCGAACTCATTGATCGAGGCGGTACCGACACGCTTGCCGAAAGATACTTCCACGGCCAGCTGCGCGTTGTTGACGATGCCGCTGGTGGATACGTTGTTCAGCGCAAAACGGATGTTGCCGTTGACCGAGCCGGCCAGCGTGGCGGTGCACTCATCGGCCTTGGACAGCGCGATGACCTTGTCCAGGATGGCCTTGGCTTCCTGTTCGGTGAAGATGCTCATGGTTCAAAAGCTCCTTGACGATCAGCCGAGGCTGCGCGCGGTATTGATGACGTTGATGCCGTCGAAACGGGCGGTGGACGAGCCGTGCGACACGGCCGAAACCTGGCCCGGCTGGCCCTTGCCGTCGAAGAACGAACCGCCAAGGCGGTAATCGCGTTCGTCGGCCACGGCACTGCAGGCGTTCCAGAATTCCGGCGTGCGGATCTGGTAGGCCACGTCCTCGAGCATGCGGGTGATCTGGCCGTTCTTGATTTCATAGAACAGCTGGCCGCCGAACTGCGCGTTGTAACGCTGCTGGTCGATGGAGAACGAACCGTCGCCGATGATGTAGATGCCGTTTTCGACATTCTTGATCATCTCGGCCACCGACAGCGGGGTCTTGCCGGCGGCCAGCGACACGTTGGCCATGCGCTGGAACTGCACGCTGGACCACGAGTCGGCATAGCAGCAGCCATCGGACTCTGTTTTGCCCAGGATATGCGCCTGATCGCGGATGGTCTGGTAATCGACCAACTTGCCGTCGCTGATCAGCGGCCAGCGCTTGGTCTTCACGCCTTCATCGTCGTAGGCGACCGCACCCAGCGAGCCCGGCTGCACCTTGTCGGCGAAGATGTTGACCTTGTCGCTGCCGTACTGGAAATGCGCCTCGCGCTTGTCCAGCGTGGCGAAGCTGGTGCCGGCGTAGTTGGCTTCGTAGCCGAGCACGCGGTCCAGTTCCAGCGGGTGACCGACCGATTCGTGGATGGTCAGCCAGGTGTGCGAGGGGTCGAGCACCAGATCGTACTTGCCTGGCTTGACCGACGGCGCCTTGAGCTTTTCCTGCGCCTGCTTGGCGGCGGCGATGGCGTCTTCGCGCATGTCATAGGACATGCCGTAGACAATCACGCCGTTGGGCAGCACGGTCTTGCCGGAGGCCTCGCCATCCAGGTATTCGTAGCCCAGGCCCATCGGCGAGGACAGCCCATCGCGGGTGCGGAACTTGCCGCTGGCCTTGTCGATGGCGGTGACCGTCATCGGTGCCCAGATGCGGTGCACGTCCTGGTCGATATAGGAGCCGTCGGTCGATGCGAAGTACTTCTGCTCGTTGACCAGGAACAGCATCGAATTGACGAAGCTGGCACCGGCATTGATCGCCGCGGCATTCACGCCCAGCAGCAGATCGGCCTTGTCCTTGATCGGCACTTCCATCGCGTTCTTCTTGATCGGGGTGCGCCAGCTGACCTCACCGTAGCCGGGCGCCTTGGCGAACTGCACCGGCGCGGTCTGCACTTTTGCATTGGCCTTGGCGATGGCAGCGGCCTGCTGTGCGGCCTTGACCACACCGGCCGGACTGAGGTCATTGGTTGCCGCAAAGCCCCAGGCGCCATTGACGATGACGCGGATGCCGGTACCGGTGGATTCGGTGTTCACCACGTTCTGGACCTTGTCCTCGCGGGTGATGACGAACTGGCGCAGGTAGCGGCCGATGCGCACATCGCAGTAGCTGGCACCAGCGGCCTTGGCCGCGTTCATCGCATCATCGGCCAAGCGCTTTTTGAGCGCGGGGTCGAGTGCGGTGACCAGTTGTTCGGCGGCGATGGCCTTGCCGAAGAAGGACGGCACCATCAGGCCGCCAGCGGTAAGCCCGGTCAGGGCTAGGAAGTCACGTCTCTGCAAGGCTGCTCTCCACGGGGCAAGGCCCGCAAGGCGGGCACTACGGCAACAAACGACGGTGGCTTCGCGGTGGACTGCGAACTGTTCGATTTTTGCGGGACGCGGTTTGCAGCGGTAGTGACTTTAGGCATGGAAGCGGTGGTTATTTGGATTTTCTGCGAACAAGCAACCCCTCCCCAGCCCTTACCTTGGCCTATGGCCAAAAAGAGGGAGTACGCCCCCTCCCTTTCGCGTAGCGAAGGGGAGGGTTGGGGAGGGGTAAGCTTTTACGCATGCGGGCACCCACTCACCCAACCGCTTCCTCCAACACCTGCTGCAACCACTCCACGAATACACGCAGCCGCTGCGAGGGATGGCGGCGATGTGGAAACAGCAGATGCATCGGCATGGGGTCGGCACGATGCGCTGGCATGACTTCCAGCAGGCTGCCGGCAGCCAACTCCGCGCGCACGTCGTAGGCGGGAATCTGGATCAAGCCCAAGCCGGCAATACAGCAGGCGATATAGGCTTCGGCATTGTTGACGGTGACACGCCCCGCCATCGGTTGGCTGCGCAGGATGCCGTTCTCGCGCCATTCCCAGGCTTCCACCCTGCCGCTGCCGGGCGAGGCATAGAGCACACCCCAATGCGTGCCCAGCTGCGATGGATGCAGCGGCATGCCATGCGCCTCCACATAGGCGGGACTTGCCACGTTGATCAGCGGCAGCTGACCCACACCGCGCGCCACCAAGCGTGAGTCCTGCAGCGGGCCGACCCGCAGCGCGCAGTCCACGCCGTCCTCGACCAGGTCGATGCTGCGATCGGTCATGCCCAGCTCGACGTCGATCTGTGGATGCGCCTGCAGGAAACCGGGCAATGCCGGGGCGATGATCAGGCGGCCGATGCGCCCGGGCAGGTCCACCTTGATCCGCCCACTCAAGGTGTGCGGCGATTGCCGGAACAACTGCTCGGCCTCGTCCGCATCGGCGATCAGTTGCTGGCAGCGGGCATGGAACAGCAGGCCATCCTGGGTGGGCGTGACCTGGCGGGTGGTGCGGTGGAGCAGGCGCGTGCCCAGGCGTTGCTCAAGCGTGCGCACCGCCTCGGAGACCGTGGAGCGGGGCAGGTTGAGCTGGTCGGCGGCGCGGGTGAAGCCGGCGCAGTCCACCACACGGACGAAAACCCGGTACAGCTCGATACGGTCCACGGCGATTGTCCGGATTGGCCGACAAGTGAAGTCAGGATGACCGGCTTTATCCGGAAATCCAAGCCGATAGGCTCTGAGGCATTCCCCAGCCACAGGAGTTCGCCGTGACCGACCACCGCATCCAAGGCAAGACCGTCCTCATCGCCGGTGGCGCCAAGAACCTGGGCGGCCTGCTGGCCCGGGACTTCGCCCGTCAGGGCGCCCGCGGCGTCGCCATCCACTACAACAGCGACGCTGCCCGAGCCGAGGCCGAAGCCACTGCCGAGGCGGTGCGCGCCGCTGGTGCTGACGCGCATCTGTTCCAGTCCGACCTGACCTCGGCCACGGCGATGGAGCAGCTGTTCCACGATGCGAAGCAGGCGCTGGGCCGCATCGATATCGCGGTCAATACGGTTGGCAAGGTGCTGAAGAAGCCGATGACACAGATCAGCGAGGCCGAGTTCGATGCGATGGACGCGGTGAACAACAAGACCGCCTTCTTCTTCCTGAAGGAGGCCGGCATCCACCTCGCCGACAACGGCAAGGCATGCACGCTGGTGACCTCGCTGCTGGGCGCGTTCACGCCGTTCTACTCCAGCTATGCGGGCACCAAGGCACCGGTGGAGCACTACACGCGTGCGGCGGCCAAGGAATTCGGCGAACGCGGCGTATCGGTGACCGCGATTGGCCCGGGACCGATGGATACGCCGTTCTTCTACCCGGCCGAGGGCGCCGACGCGGTGGCGTACCACAAGACGGCGGCAGCGCTGTCACCGTTCTCCAAGACCGGCCTGACCGACATCGAGGACATCGTGCCGTGGGTACGCTTCCTGGTATCGGACGGCTGGTGGATGACCGGGCAGACGATTTTGGTCAATGGTGGGTACACGACGCGCTGAAAGCTTCCCCTCATCCGCCCCTTCGGGGCACCTTCTCCCGTAGACGGGAGAAGGGAGTCTACGGCTAAGCCTGCGATCTGCGAGTCCACGGCCAAGCCTGCGATCTGATAGCCCCTCTCCCGCTTGCGGGAGAGGGGTTGGGGTGAGGGCAGCTCTATGCCTTACCCCAACGACCGCGCCGTATTGATGATGTTCACCCCATTGAAGCGCGTCGTCGCCGAACCATGCGACACCGCCGATACCTGCCCCGGCTGGCCCTTGCCGTCAAAGAACGAACCGCCCATGCGGAAATCGCGTTCATCGCAAATGGCGCTGCAGGCATTCCAGAATTCCGGCGTGCGGATCTGATACGCAGCATCCTCGACCATGCCGGCAATCTCGCCGTTCTTGATCTGGTAGCAGAGCTGCCCACCAAACTGCGCGTTGTAACGCTGCTGGTCGATCGAATAGGAACCACGGCCATGGATGTAGATGCCGTTCTCCACGTCCTTCACCATCTGCGCAGGCGTCAGCGGCGCCTTGCCCGGCGCCAGCGACACATTGGCCATGCGCTGGAACTGCACGCTCTTCCACGAGTCCGCATAGCTGCAGCCGTGCGACGCGTTCTCGCCGAGGATATGCACCTCATCGCGGGTGGCCTGGTAATTGACCAGCACGCCGTCCTTGACCAAATCCCACTTGCGGGTTTTCACGCCTTCATCGTCGTAACCCACCGCACCCAGGCTGTAAGGTACGGTCTTGTCGGCGGTGAAATTGACGATGTCGCTGCCCCAGCGGAAGCCGGCCTCGCGCTTGTCCAGGGTGGCGAAGCTGGTGCCGGCGTAATTGGCTTCGTAACCGAGCACGCGGTCCAGTTCCAGCGGATGGCCAACGTTCTCGTGGATGGTCAGGAACAGGTTGGAGGGGTCCAGCACCAGATCGTACTTGCCCGGCTTCACCGACGGCGCGCTGAGCTTGGCCCGCGCCTGCTTGGCGGCGGCGATGGCGTCCTCCACCGGATCATAGGAATGGCCATAGCCAACCACGCCCCCCGGCAGCTGGTGCTTGTCAGCGGCATTTCCTTCCAAGAACTCCCAGCCCATGCCCGCCGGCGCCGATAACCCGGCCCGGGTGCGGAACTTGCCGCTGGCCTTGTCGATGGCGGTGGCAGTGAACGGCAGCCAGATGCGGTGCACGTCCTGGTCGATCCACGAGCCATCGCTGGAGGCGAAATACTTCTGCTCGTTGACCAGGAACAGTTGTGAGTTGATGAAGTTGGCGCCGGCATTGATCGCAGCGGCGTTGATCGACAACAGCAGCTCCACCTTGTCCTTGACCGGCACGGCCATCGCGTTCTGCCGGATCGGCGTCTTCCACTGCACCTGCCCCACACCCGGCGTGGGTGCCAACTGCACCGGCTTGGTCTGGATCTTCGCATTGGCGCGGCCAATGGCCAGCGCCTGCGCCACCGCAGCGGCCACACCCTGCGCGGTGGACTGGTTGCTGGCGGCAAAGCCCCACGCACCATTGACGATCACGCGGATGCCGACGCCGGCCGACTCACTGTTGGTGACGTTCTGCACCCGGTCCTCGCGGGTGACGATGGCCTGGTTGAGGTAGCGGCCAATGCGCACATCGCAGTAGCTGGCGCCGCCCTGCTTGGCAAGCGCCAGCACGGTATCGGCCAGCAGCTTCTTCTTGGCCACATCGGCCGGGGCCAACAACTCCTCGGCTGCGATCAGCTGTGCATTGGGCAGCATGAAACCGGCGAGGCCGAGGCCGGAAAGCGAAAGAAACTGGCGGCGTTGCATGACGGGCGGAACTCCAGAGCCAGCGATGCCATGCACCGCACAAGACCCTTGAATCTCTACGGGGCGAGGGTTTGAGCACAAGTGACCAACGTCATGCATGGCCGCAAACCGGCACTGCGAACTGCGGCACAATCAGCAGTGTCATCAACAGGCCCCGATAATGACCAAGCCCTACGCCGAATCCTGTGAGCGCAACAGCGCGCCCATCCTGCAGGTGCTGCAGCGCCATCTGGGCCAGGCCCGCAGCGTGTTGGAGATTGGCAGCGGCACCGGCCAGCACGCCGTGCACTTCGCTGCGGCACTGCCATGGCTGCGTTGGCAGGCCAGCGATCACCGCGACTATCTGCCCGGCATCGGCCAATGGCTGGACGAGGCCGGCTTGCCCAATACCCCGCCAGCGTTGGAACTGCAGGCGGTGATCGGAAGCGGCCTGCAACCGTTGCCGCCGTTACCCGCGCATGACGACGTTGCCGGCTTCGATGCGGTGTTCACCGCCAATACCCTGCACATCATGGGCTGGGAGGAGGTGCAGGCCGTGTTCGCCGGCTTGCCGTTGTTGATGGCGCCGGATGCGCTGTTCATCGCCTACGGGCCATTCAATTATAACGGCGCATTCACCAGCGACAGCAACCGAACCTTCGACGGCTGGCTCAAGGCCCGCGACCCGCGTTCGGGCATCCGCGATTTCGAGGCCGTCGACGCCTTGGCGCGTGCGCAGCAGCTGGTGCTGCGTGAGGACGTGGCCATGCCTGCCAACAACCGTTGCCTGGTATGGCAGCGGATGCGCGGCTGAAGCTGGCCGGGCTAGGATGCAATCACTTCAGGCAAAGGGCGGTGCGTGATGCGGGGACGTAACTGGTTGTTGGCGATGATGCTGGGTGCCGCAGCGCCGCTGGCATGCGCGCAGACGCAGCCGATGGATGCACGCGCGGCGGCAATGCAGGTGCAGGCCAGCTACCCGGGCGTGATTGAGCTGGACGTGGATGCCAGTGACCTCCAACGCCGTATCCAGCGCGTGCACCAGCGCATTCCCGTATCGGCCGGCGCGCTGACCCTGTGGTATCCGCAGTGGATCCCCGGCAATCACGCGCCTACCGGCCCGATCAACCAGATGGCCGGGCTGGTCATCCGTGGCAACGGCCAGGCGCTGCAATGGACGCGCGATTCCGGCGACATGTATGCCTTCAAGCTGCAGGTGCCGGAAGGCGTCAGCATGCTGGATATCGAGTTCCAATATCTGTCACCGACCGCCTCCGATCAGGGCCGGGTGGCGATGACATCGAACATGCTCGACCTGCAATGGCATCGCGTGCTGCTGTACCCGGCTGGATATGACGCACGCGGCATCCAGGTCAAACCCAGCCTGCGCCTGCCCGACGGCTGGCAGAGCGGCACCGCGCTCGATATCGCCCAACACAGCGGTGGCACGGAGCAGTACAAACCGGTGTCGCTGATGACGCTGATAGATTCACCGGTATTCGCGGGCCAGTACTTCAAGCGCTTCGCATTGGATGAAGCCTCAAAACAGCCCGTCTGGCTGGACGTGGTCGGCGAGAACCCGCAAGGCCTACAGGCCGATGCCAAGGTGCTGGACGCTCACCGTGCGCTGGTGCGCGAGGCCGATGCGGTATTCGGCGCGCGGCCGTATACGCGCTACAACTTCCTGCTGGCGGTGTCGGATGTGTTCAGTGGCATCGGCCTGGAACACGCGCAGAGCAGCGAGAACGGCATGCACGACGGCTATCTGCGTGGCGAGCGGCCTTTCCTCGACAACGACCTGCTGCCGCACGAGTACGCACATGCCTGGGTAGGCAAGGCCTGGCGCCCGCGCCCAACCTGGGTGCCGCATTACAACGCGCCGATGTTCAACGACGATCTGTGGATGTACGAAGGCCAGACCCAGTACTGGGCAGTCGTGTTGGCCGCACGTTCGGGCCTGTGGAAGCCGGACTACGCCATGGCGATGCTGGCCCAGTTGCAGGCCAACTACGCAACACAGCCGGGTCGGCAATGGCGTGATCTGCACGACACCGTGCATCAAGGCATCCTCGACTTCAATTCCAAGCCGCAGGCCTGGGCGGACTGGCAGCGTGCGTTCGAGTTCTACAACGAGAGCACGCTGCTATGGCTGGGCGTGGATGCACGCCTGCGCAGCCTGTCGAAGGGCAAGGTCACGCTGGATGATTTCGCGAAGCGTTTCCACCAGGGCGGCAAGCAGGGCGAGATCCGCCTGTACGACCGCGCCGACGTGATGCAGGGCTTGGAAGCGGTGCAGTCCGGCAACTGGGATGCCTTCATCGGCAGCCGACTGGATGCACGCGATGGCAAGGCGCCGGATGGTTTGGCTGCAGCGGGTTGGGAGCTGTACTTCGACGACCAGCCGAACCTGGTGATTGCAGATGGTGAAGCCGATGGCGCAACCGACCTGCAGTACTCGCTGGGCTTGAAGGTCGGCAGTGATGGCGTGCTGCAGGCCGTCGGCTGGGACAGCCCGGCATTCAAGGCGGGCCTGGCCAAGGATGTGACGATTGTTGCGGTGAACGGCTTGGCTTACAGCGGCGGGCGCATCAAGCAGGCGCTGAAGGATGGCAAGCAGAGCGGCACACCGATCGAGTTGATCGTGCGGCAGGCGGATAGTTTCCGTACCGTGCGCATCGATTACCGCGAGGGGCTGAGGTATCCGCATCTGCGGCGGATTGAAGGGACGGCGGATCTGTTGACGCGGATTTTGGCGGCGAAGCGGTAACGAACGGCCAGCGTTGCTAGCTAACCCTTCTCCCGTCTGCGGGAGAAGGTGCCCCGAAGGGGCGGATGAGGGGAGGCTTTAAAAGGCGCCCCACACAAGCAACAGCAAACCGTAGTCCGGCGCCAAACAATTCAACCAAGCCAACCCGTTACGCGGGCAACCCCAACTTCAAAGTCTGGTGCCATGAGAACATTCGTACTGGTTATGTTGATCCTGCTGTCACCGTGGGCCCGCGCATCAAGGCCGATCATGGAAGACGAAGCGCTAGCCTGCGTAAATGGCGGCACGCCCGCCAGGACGGGAGAAATGCACACAGTCTCCTTCAGCAACGGCTACGAAATGGATGTGCTGGACCCGGGCACGCTTGCTTCAATGGCTGTTCTCAAATCGTCTGGAACCTACAGCGCAACATTCAAAGTAAATGGCTTGACCACCCAGACGATCGATTTCAGCTTCAAAGGCTTTCCGGATACCAATGTCTGTTTCAGCTATGACAAATCCAAGGAGGTCTGGTCAATCAGCAGGACACCTCGCGACGTCTGTCACGCCTGCTCGCTGGAGAGTCGTGGTCACTGAAGATCTGTTCACGCAGGTGCTGGCTTGTGGTGCGGTTTTTCAGCCGTTGTAAGCGTCTCTACTGGCTGAAAGCAAATGCCCGGAGTGGAGGTGTCGTTGATGGGGTGGATCTGTGAGCGATCTACCATGGGCCAAGAGCAACGTACTGAATCGACGCGGCACTCCATGCTTTGCTGTAGATACGTACCGCGATCAGGGAATGGCGTGTTGAAAAATGGCATCGGCATGTCGAGATTCACCGCTCTGGTTCGTCGAGTAGAAACACATAGGAGAATTCCATGGCCCAGAAGCCCTTCCACTCCGAGCATCACCGCCGCCTCGACATTCTCAACGGAACGTGGCAGACCACCATCACTGCACTGGAGCCCGACGGCAGCGAAGGGGATACATCCGAAGCGTCCGATATCTACTCATGGCTGCCCAATGGCCACTTCCTGATGCATGAGATAGACGCCATGATGGGATCGCAGCGCGTGCAGTCGGTCGAGATGATCGGTATCGACAGCACTTCTGGCGAGTTCTTCAGCCGAAGTTACGATCCCGATGGCAGCACGAATGACTTCATCTCCAGGATCGATGGACGCAGCTACATGATTGACGGGAAGAGCCAACGATTCGTTGGCTGCTTCAGCGACGACGGGTCCCAGTTGACTGGCGAGTGGACCCAACTGGATGGCGATCACTGGAAGCCCTTTGTCAGGATCCTTCTTGAGAAGAAGTTGTAAGAATCAGGGCCAAGCCTATGCAGCCCATAACAGAGTCCGGAGCTCCGGGATTCAGGGTGCAGGGTTCAAGCTCAGATTGATCGAGGTCGAACTTGTTGGATGACCATTCTGTCACCTGTGTACCGTCCTTTGACCATTGTTTCCCGCTTCATTTACTGGCTCGTCGGACGGTCTCAATAGCTGGTTGCGAGCCATAGCGGACATTGGTACGGTCGAGACCGCCGCTGAGTCAGGTCACATGATAGCTTGTTCGCCGGACCTCGCCGCCTCAGGATCGAGCCGTGCCAAAGTGGGTAGCCTGCCATATGGTGCTTTGCGTACAGGCCGCATAACCGGATCCACCGGCCCTTCTATTAGTTAGCTTGCTTTCTGATGAGGTTTTCCCTTGTATCGAACCTGTTTATTGACTTTGCTACTTATCGTCGCCCCCGCTCAGGCGCAAGACAATCAACCCGAGGGACTCACCTCAACTGAGGAAAGGGCAAGCATTTCCGCCGCTGAATCTATCGGTGGAGTTTTGTTTGTCCACGATCGCGCAGCCGAGGCAGCAACTGATGCCTTACTGAAAATCAGAGGATTTCGGAAAGATCGACGTGTCGCAGGCTGGGTCACGGAAGAAAAAGAGGGAAATATCTCAGTCACGTTTGTGGGGTCAGAAGACGCTCTGGTCACGAAGGCCCTGTACCAAGCAGTTGTTACTACTGGAGGCCTAATAGTTGGAGCGCCAGTAGCTTTGGATATCCCGGAGGAGCTAACGGCGTACGAGGCAGCAGCGTTCACGGCTCGATCGGCAGCACTAGCCTCTGGGTTTTCGCCTTGCGCATCTACTTACAATACGGTTGTTCTGCCAGCTGATGACACGCCGCTGCGGGGTTGGCGTGTTTACCTCCTCCCAGGTACAACCAAACCAGGCGTTGTTCCGTTGGGCGGCACCTATCGCTTGGACATAGCATCTGATGGAAAGTCTGTGCTCGGCCAACGCGGCTTCACACGCACCTGCATCCAACTTGGATCAGGGCCACGTGTTGCGGCGATGATGGTCACGCACTTGCTTGACCCAGTGCCGACCGAGGCACACGTGTTCTGGGCGCTATGGGCAGCCAAGCCAATGTACGTTTCTACCCCTGCCGGACTCTGGAAAATTGAGAGTGGCACAGTAGCGAGAGTGCAGGACGACGCGACAGAGCACTAACAATTCGTCAAGCCAGCGCCGATTTCCGGCGCGGCTTAACTCGGACGAGTTGCGTCGATCGGTTGAATCCAAGGTCGGTAGCAGACGCGATGCTTGCATGGCAGCATCCGACCCTAAGCGGTCATTGGTTACCGCTGGGTCCGGCTATCCGCTGACTTGTTAGCCGAACCCTGCCGGCCTAAGATCAAGCTGCATCAAGGGAAAGCCCGCCATGCTGTGTTTTGTGGGTGAGTCGTATAACCGGACCCACGGGTCCGTCTACTAGGCAGTTGGGTGCCATGCCGAAATTTATCGTTTCTCTGACTGCGACCGTGTTGCTGACGCTATCGGGCGCTGCGCAAGCTTGCGCGCTCTCTCCCGATAGCCCGGAGGAGATTTTCAAAAACTATGGTTCAGTATTTCTTGCTCGCCCGCTCGCGATGTCACCTAGTCCAGAAGAAATTGAGCGACTGCCCACCAACGCTCGATATCAACAGACGGCAATCTGGCAAGTGGTAAGTGTCTGGAAAGGTGATCAGAGCGTTGGTGACACGTTTGTACAAATCGGAAGGCTCGATTCGAGAGATCCATGCTCGGGATGGGGGATCACTAGGAGCTACGAGCCACAGATCTTTTCCTTAGTGGCAGAGTCCACGTTCCACCAGCACTACGGTCTAGGTGCGGCCCACGCCGTACCCCAGTTCGATGCGCTCAAACATCGCGAGAGTCCACCTCTCGTAAAATGACACCTAGCAGTTCATGCAAGTCGGCGCGGCTTTGTGGCGCGGCTTAATTCCAGAATTGAATGTCCGTTACAGGCCATTGGCGGATATCGAATCAATGGTCTCCGGCACAGCTTGGCGCGCAAGCGCGGCCATCTCTGGTACCTATGGATTTCGAGATCCGCTGAAGCAATTTCAGCTCAGAAACAACCTGCAGCTTCAACGCCGTCGCTGAAGCTCAGACCGCGCAATGCAACCCATAGGTTGCATTGCGCATAAGCAACATATCCGTTGCCTGCTCAGGCCATCTGCACGATATGCAGCGCCTTCGGGTTGCGCCACGTTGCCAGCAAGGTCGCTTCGCGTGCCTTGGCTTCGTGCAGGTGCGCTTCCTTGACGTGGCCGTAGCCGCGGATGTGCTCGGGAATGCTGGCGATATCCACCGCCAGTGCCAGACGACGCGCATCCAACCCGCTGATCAGCTCCTGCAGGGTCTTCTCGTAGTCACTGATCAGCTGGCGCTCGCCACGGCGTTCTTCGGTGTAACCGAATACGTCGAAGCGGCCGCCGCGCAGGCCCTTGAGCTTGGCCAGCAGGCCGAAGGCCTTGAACATCCACGGGCCGTATTCCTTCTTCTGCAGCTGGCCCTGTTCGTCGCGCTTGGCGAACAGTGGCGGTGCCAGGTGGAAACGCACTTGGTAGTCGCCTTCGAACTGCTCGCTCACGCGCTTGATGAAGTCGCCGCTGGTGTACAGGCGGGCCACTTCGTATTCGTCCTTGTAAGCCATCAGCTTGAAGAAGTAGCGTGCGGCGGCTTCGCTCAATGCGGTGCTGCCGGGGATGGCCTGCTGCTCGGCGCTGCGCACCGCATCGATCAGCGTGCGGTAGCGGTTGGCGTAGGCGGCGTCCTGGTAGTCGGTGAGGAAGCTGCTGCGGCGGGCGATCAGTTCGTCCAGCGAACGCGACAGATGTGCGTCGTCCAGTGAGGCGAACGCGGCTTCACCGCTGATGCGGCTTGCGGCCGGCAAGCCGCGTACGTCCGGCTCGTTGCCGGGGTTGCGCGGCGCCGACGGTGCGCCGGCTTCGCTGCCTTCCCACTCGCCGGGCGGCAGTTCGCGCAGTGCATGCGGCTTGCGCTCGGCATCGGTTGGCGCGTTGTGGACCAGGCCGGCGGCCTGCTGCACGGCCTGCGAATCGATCGCGGCCAGGCGGCCCCAGGCGAACGCGGTCTGGTTCATGGTCACGGCGGCGCCGTTGAGCTCCACCGCGCGCATCAGCGATTCCAACGACAGCGGCACCAGGCCCTGCTGCCAGGCGAAGCCGAGGATGAACAGGTTGGAGGCAATCGCATCGCCGAGCAGGGCAGTGGCCAGCTGGGTGGCGTCGAGCAGGATCGGGTCGCGCCCGCCCAAGGCCAGCTTCACGCCGGCAATGATGTCGGCGGCCGGGAACTGCATGTCCGGATGCGTGGTGAAAGTGCCGGGCATCGCTTCGTAGGTGTTCAACACCACCTGCGAGCGCTCGCCGCGCACCTTGGACAGCGCCCAGTAGTCGTTGACCACCACCATGTCGCAGCCCAGCACCAGGTCGGCTTCGCCGGCGGCGATGCGCACCGCGTGGATGTCAGCCGGGCTGTTGGCGATGCGGATATGGGTGGTGACCGCGCCGCCCTTCTGCGCCAGACCGGTCTGGTCGAGCACGCTTGCGCCCTTGCCTTCGAGGTGGCCGGCCATGCCGAGCAGCGCGCCGATGGTCACCACGCCGGTACCGCCGACGCCGGTGATCAGAATGTTCCAGGGCTGCGCGAAATCAGTGCGGAAGGTGGGCGCCGGCAGGTTGTCGAGCAGGCTGGCGGCGCTGCTCTTGCTGCCTTTGCGCAGCTGGCCGCCGTGCACGGTGACGAAGCTCGGGCAGAAGCCGGTGGTGCAGGAGAAATCCTTGTTGCAGTTGGACTGGTCGATATCGCGCTTGCGCCCGAACTCGGTTTCCTTCGGCAGCACCGACACGCAGAAGCTCTTCTCGCCGCAGTCACCGCAGCCCTCGCAGACCAGCGAGTTGATCATGGTGCGCTTGGCCGGGTCGACGATCTTGCCGCGCTTGCGGCGGCGGCGCTTCTCGGTGGCGCAGGTCTGTTCGTAGATCAGGATGCTGGTGCCCTTCACCGTGCGCAGGTGCTGCTGCACGCTGTCGAGTTCGGCGCGGTCGTGGAACTCCACATCGGACGGGAACTCGTGGCGGCGCGACTTCCACTTCTGGATGTCGTCGGACAGCAGCACGATGGTGTACACGCCTTCCGAACGCATCTGGTGCGCGATCTGCGGCACGGTCAGGGTGCCGTCCACCGGCTGGCCGCCGGTCATCGCCACCGCATCGTTGTAGAGGATCTTGTAGGTGATGTTGACGCCAGCGGCGATGGCCTGGCGGATCGCCAGCGAGCCGCTGTGGAAATAGGTGCCGTCGCCGAGGTTCTGGAACACATGCTCGGTAGCGGTGAACGCAGCCTGCCCAGCCCAGGTGACGCCTTCGCCACCCATGTGGGTGAAGGTGTCGGTATCGCGGTCCATCCACGTCACCATGTAGTGGCAGCCGATGCCGGCCAGCGCACGCGAGCCTTCCGGCACCTTGGTGGAGGTGTTGTGCGGGCAGCCGGAACAGTAATGCGGCACGCGCGGGAACTGCGCGCGCGGCAGGGCCATCTCGGCTTCTTTAACATCCATCCAGCGCAGGCGTTCTTCGATGGATTCGGTGTTGAAGAAACGCTGGATGCGGCGGCCGATCACCCCGGCAATCGTCGCCGGGGTCAGCTCGCCGGTGGACGGCAGGATCCACTCGCCCTGCTCGTCGTACTTGCCGACGATGGACGGGCGTGCACCCCAGTTGGCCGGCCAGTTGTAGAAGTATTCCTTCATCTGCCGCTCGATGAAGGCTTTCTTTTCCTCCACCACGACGATGTCTTCCAAGCCGCGGGAGAATTCACCGATGCCCTGCGGTTCCAGCGGCCAGGTCATGCCTACCTTGTAGACGCGGATGCCAATCTCGGCGCAGGCCTTTTCGTCCAGGCCCAGGTATTCCAGCGCCTGCAGCACGTCCAGGTAGCTCTTGCCGGTGGTGACGATGCCCAGCCGCGCGCGCGGCGAATCCATCACCACCTTGTCGATGCCGTTGGCGCGTGCAAACGCCTGCGCGGCCTTCACCGCATAACGGTGCAGGCGCATTTCCTGTTCCAGCGGCGGGTCCGGCCAGCGGATGTTGAGGCCGGTGGCTGGCATCTCAAAATCTTCCGGCAGGATGATCTGGCGGGCGAACGGGTTCACGTCCACCGACGCCGAGGACTCCACCGTCTCGGCAATGGTCTTGAAGCCGATCCAGCGGCCGGTGTATCGGCTCATCGCCCAACCGACCAGGCCCATGTCGAGGATGTCCTGCACGCCGGCCGGGTTCAGCACCGGCATCATCGCGCTGACGAACTCCTCTTCGCTGCCGTGGGGCAGGGTGGAGCTGCGGCAGGCATGGTCGTCGGCGGCCAGCGCCAGCACGCCACCGTGCTTCGAGGTGCCGGCGGCATTGGCGTGCTTGAACACGTCACCGCAGCGGTCCACGCCCGGGCCCTTGCCGTACCACATGCCATACACGCCATCGACGTTGGCACCGGGGAACAGGTTGGTCTGCTGCGTGCCCCAGACCATGGTGGCGCCCAGGTCCTCGTTGAGGCCGGGGATGAACTTCACCTTGGCCGCTTCCAGGTGCTTGCGCGCGCGCCACAGCTCCAGGTCGAAGCCGCCCAGCGGCGAGCCACGGTAGCCGCTGATGAAGCCGCCGGTATTCAGGCCGGCGGCGGCATCGCGCTGCTGCTGCATCAAAGGCAGGCGCACCAGCGCCTGCACACCGCTCAGGTAGATGCGGCCATCGGTACGCGTGTACTTGTGCTCCAGTGTGTAATCGGAATCACGCACGCCGATCAGCGGGTCGTTGGCGGAAGCAGGCGAGGTAAGTTCGGCGGTACTGGTCATGGCTGGCCCATTGCGGAAACGGCTGGCAGATGCCAGCCGGCGGGGCCGGTGGCAGCCGCGGATTGTAGCAGCGGGGCTTTCATCACCCTGTAACCATGTCGCGCGTAGCGCCGGGAGGGGTTAGGATCGGGGCCGGGTGGGGGATAACTGTTTTATGGGGGTTGCAGTGATGGGGGTTACAAAGCGCATGGCCGCTGGCGCGTTGGTGCTGGCGAGTCTGCTTGTTTCGAATGCACAGGCGCAGAGCCTGCCGAAGATCAACGAGTTCTATTTCGACGAGGATGTGGCGGCAAAGCCCATCCACGCGGTGTCGCCTGAACAGGCAGATGCGGTGGATCAGCTGATGAAGCTGCGCGAGCGTGGCCGCAAGGGCGTGGAAGCCACAGCCCAGTTGGCCAGCATCGCCTACCGTGATGGTCGCGATGAGCTTGGTGCCAAGCTGTACCAGGAAGCCTTGGCCTCGGTCGCTGACAACTCCGTACAGGCCCGTGGCCTGCGCTGGAACCATGGTTGGGACCTGTATCGCCGTGGCGATGCCCAGGACGCCCTGAATCACTGGGTCAGGGTTGCCGAGGGTACGCGCGGCTTCCCGTCATGGCTGCCGCCAACGTTGGCGCTTGCACTGTGGAACCTGGACCGCAAGGACGAAGCCGTAGCCTGGTATGCGGCCGCCGTGCGCACCGAGCCGGGGCAATGGGCCGCGACAACGGCCTATCCGCAGCTGTTGCCGCTGTGGACCGATGCCGAACGCACCCAGCTGGCCCAGGTGCAGCAGGCATGGGCGGCCAATCCGCCGGCATGGCCGTAAGGCCGGGGCTGCAATGCCGTACCCGCAGCACATGCGGGTACGGTGACAGGAGGTTTTGAGCCGGCGCTGATTTCCCCTGCGGGGCAGCGCGGCGCAAGCTTGCACCATGGCATTCGACGCATTCGCACTGATTCTGGCCATGCTCGCCCTGGGCATGGTATTCGCACGTTTCCGGGTGTTCCCGGACAACGCTGCCGACGTGCTCAACAAGGTGGTGCTGTACATCTGCCTGCCGGCGGCGGTGCTGACCTATGTGCCGCGCCTGCAGCTGGATGTGTCACTGCTGGGCATCATGCTCACACCGTGGCTGCTGATGCTGTTGACGCTGGCCCTGGTAAGCCTGGCCACGCGCGTGTTCGGCTTCGAGCGGCAGGTGCATGCGGTGCTGTTGCTGTGCGTGGCGCTGTGCAATTCCAGCTTCATCGGCTACCCGATGGTTCGCGCGCTGCTGGGCGACCATGCCCTGCCGTATGCGGTGGTCTACGACCAGTTCGGCACTTTCGTGATGCTGTCCACCTTCGGCCTGTACGTGCTTGCACGTTACAGCGGCGACACCCCGCCCAGCACCGGCCAGATCCTGCTGCGCATCGCGCGTTTCCCACCGCTATGGGCACTGATATTCGCCTTGCTGGTGATGCCGGCAACACCGCCCAGCTGGATTGCCGGCGCACTGAAGAATGTGTCCGACGCGATGCTGCCCCTGGTGATGCTGGCGGTTGGCCTTACCATCCAACTGCGGCTGTCGCGCGCTGAACTGGCCCCGCTGGGTATCGGCCTGCTGCTGAAGCTGGTGGTGCTGCCGGCGGTTGCGCTGCCGCTGTCATGGGCGTTTGGGCTGCAGGGCGAGATGCTGCGGGTCAATGTGCTGGAAACCGCGATGCCGACAATGATCACCGCCGCCGCGCTGGCCATCTCGCACCGTCTGGCGCCACGGTTGGCGGCCGCGATGGTGGGTTATGGCATTGTGTTGTCGCTGATCACCTTGCCGGCCTGGGTGTGGGTGTTGGATCGGGTGGTTTGAGTGGGCGTCGTTGTACGCAGATGAAAGGAGATGGCTGTGCGCGAACAAGGAATGTGGTTGATGCTGTTGTTGGCGATGGCCACCACGGCGAACGCACAGTCATCTTCGGGCGATCTGGATGGCACTGCTCCTGAAGAACTGCTGATACAGGTGCAGGCACAGAATCAGGCGCGGATGGAACAGGCGCGCAAGCTGGCAAGCACGGGTGAACCGCTGAAGTTGTATGTAGCCGCCGGCCTGGCACCGATGTCGCTTGACTTGAAGAGCGGGCAACTCAGGGCAGAACCCGATGCCCAGGTCTGGTTGTTGGAAGCCATTGCCAAGGGAAGCGATGCGCCGCTGATCGCTGCCACAGCCATTCGTCGTTGTCTTGATGGCGGGGATTGTGCGGTAGAAGCAGCGGCAAGGACGTTGCAGGCCGACGCGGGTGCGGATGCGCAGTTGTTGTTGATGCGCTGGGGGCAGCAACGTGGCGATCAGGCCGGTGCTGAAGAGTCGAAGCAACGCGCCTTGAATGCGCCGCGTTACGACGACAAGCTGCGCGTGATCATAAGGCTGTTGGACGAGGCGACCGCTGGCATGGTTTGGCCTTTGGTCCAACCACGGCAGGCGGCGCAATGGGAGCAGGCCAACAATGGCTGGTATGCCGAACATGAGCGGGTGGCAACGCTCTTCAGTATTGCGCTGGGCATGTGGCAGCCGGAGTTGAAAGCCGCTTTTGCGATCTGCCCGGACGGCGCTTCTGACATCCCCCGGCGCGAGCAGTGCCGAAACCTGCTGATGACGATGGCGGACAGCGGTTCGATGTTGTTGGCCAAGGCAGGTCTGCAGCGACTGGCACGGATGGGGCCGACCCCTGAGGAAGCCAGGCAGTTGGCCGAGCGCGCACGGGAGCTGGATTGGTTGCTGTCTCAGAGCACACAGTTCTTAAACAACAATGACCCTGCACAGAAAGCATCGACCGTCGAACCACAGGTCTATATGCGGTGGTTTGGGGAAGTGGGCGAGATCGCGGCAATGCGCAGATTGCTGCAACAACGGGGTGAGCCGGTGCTGCCGCCGGTGAGTTGGGAGCCGCCACCGATTCCACCCAGCCATTGAGCTCAAAGCGCGAAGCGTGCTGCAAGGGTGCCCATGTCGAGCAGCAGGAAGCACGGCAGAGAGCGATAAGGTTCTGCCATGCCAACGATGATCGCCCCCGAGCGGGTCATCTCACACTGGCTGGCGTCGCGATTGGCAGCGGCGATGGTGGGTTATGGCAATGTGCCGTCGTTGGTGACGTTGCCGACCTGGCTGTGGGTGCTGGGCTGGGTGGTTTGAGTGGGTATATGAACTGGGATGTTCCATAACAAGGAAGACAGAATGCGTAAATCATGGTTGATGGTGGTGGGCTTGGGCTTGATGGCAGCAACGGCCTGTGCGATGGCGCAACCGACGGTTCCGCGCGATATGCGGGTCAATTCGCAAGTGATCGATGCACGCGCCAATGCGCTGGCTGCCAGCGGTGATCCGAAGGATCTGCTGGCTGCCGGGTACTGGCTGCTGTTCTCCGGTAGCGGCGCTGCCGGAACAGACCAAGGCGGAGAAAGGGATCGGCAGGCATCGCGGTGGATCAAGCGTGCTGCCATCGAGGGTGCCAGGGATGCTCGGCTCGCAAAAATTGCGCTGCTGCTCTGTCTTGGCGATGACAAGCCCGGTTGCGAAGTGGCGCCTGCAATCCTTACTGCGAAGACGCTGTCTGCCGACGACATGTTGGTGCAACTGTACCTGTGGCGCCACGCTACGTTCTCCGAGGACACACGCGGTGCCGAGGAGGCATTTGATCGCTTTATGGCGGCGACGCGATATGTGGACGATTCGACGCACGATATGATGCTTCTGACTCGCGCCATGAATGGAGTTGAAGCGGTGAGTCCGCTATCGGCGCTTTCGGAAGGGATGCTCGCCGAAACCGATATCGAAGCCGATCTTGCGCCATTGGCAAATGCTGCAATGGCCTGGGGGTTGGTGAACGCAATGCCTTACACCTACTTCTGGCACCAGCTGGATGACGAGTGCCCCAAGAGTGGGGAGGTGGTCGCCCGGATGTTCGAAAAGTGCCGGGAGATATTGCTGGCGATGACAGAGGCTCGTTCCATCGCGGAAGTTCTCTTCTCGCACTCAAGGGTGCTGGTCTACGCCCGGAGTGATGCGGAACGCAATGCCTGGGAGACGAAGCGCGGGCAAGTTCTCTGGGTTCTGGAGCAACTCGGGGACCGTGCTTCGCCCGCGAAGTCGTCCAAGTTCCCGGTAAAGGCTTCCGAGTACTGGTTGTGGATGATGGAGGTTGGAGAGTGGGAGGCGGCACGTCGGCTGCTGCAACGCAGTGGTTCGCCCGAGCAGCCGCCCAAAGGATGGAAGCCATCCAGGGACTACGACGCGTGAATGCATGAGCGGCTCTCTCAGTATGTCGATGCAACGTGACAGGCAAACCAAGGGAGCCAGGTCGTATCAATAGCCGTAGCTCTACCGTAGCCTGGGCAAGCGCAGTGCCCCCGGCAAGCCGGTTCCGTTCGGCACCGCAGGCTCGCGAAGATCTGTAGCTGACGGAATGGTGCGAGTGGACCGCGAACTGCGTTGTAGGCTGGAGGAACGCTTGCTCCCGGTTGCGCAGCGCTTACCCGGGCTACGGGCAGGGCATTGTGAGTAGGGCCTCTGCCGAGCATGGCTCGGCACTACTGCTTGGTTTCTCGCTTTCGCGTGGCGACGGAGACGAGTGCTGGCGTTTTTTGGCCCGGCCTCAATCCGCCGGTACGGTGCGCTCGTGCGCCCAGTCGCGTAGCGACCGCACCTGTTCGGCCATCAATACCGACAATGGCCGGGTGTTGCGGATCTCGGCCATCAGCAGTTCGGTGTCCAGTGGCTTCTGCTCGGCGTGGGCGGCGTACAGGCCGGCGACCACGGCCTGTTCGATCTCGGCGCCGGAGAAGCCATCGCTGGCCGCTGCCAGCGCCGGCAGTGCGAACAGGTCCGGTTGCAGCTGGCGGCGGGCCAGGTGCAGGTGCAGCAGTTCGACGCGGGTGTCGGGCGAGGGCAGGTCGACGAAGAAGATTTCGTCGAAGCGGCCCTTGCGCAGCAGTTCGGCCGGCAGCTCCTGCACCTGGTTGGCGGTGGCGACGATGAACACCGGCGCCTTGCGTTCGGCCATCCAGGTCAGCAGGTAACCGAGTACGCGGCGCGACACGCCACCGTCCTCGCCGCCGCTGGCCAGGCCTTTCTCGACCTCGTCTATCCACAGCACGCAGGGCGCCAACTGCTCGGCCGAGGCCAGCGCGTCGCGCAGGTTCTTCTCGGTCTCGCCGTGGTACTTGTTGTAGAGGGTGCCGAAATCCAGCCGCAGCAGCGGTACGCCGAAGCCGGCGGCGGTGGCCTTGGCCAGCATGGATTTACCGCAGCCCTGCACGCCCAGCAGCAGCATGCCCTTGGGCGGGTCCAGCCCGGGCGGGGCGTTGCCGGAGACAAACACCGCGCGGCGCTGCTCGATCCAGCGCTTGAGCCGGCGGGCGCCTGCCACGTCGCTGAAACGGGCCGAGTCGTATTCGTAATGCAGGTGGCCGCTGCGGTTGAGCAGCTCGAACTTGAGCTTGGCCAGCTGCGGCAGGTCGTCGGCCTGCAGGGCGCCATCGGCATAGATCAGCTGGCGGGCGATGCGGCGGGCGTCGGTCATGCTCAGCCCGCGCAGGTTGCGCAGGATCTGCTGCACGGCCTCCTGGTCCACCTCCACGCGCCGCCCGCCGTTCTCCTGGGCGTAGCTGGCCGCCTCCTCGCGCAGCATCTTCAGCAGCGCGTTGGCATCGGGCAGGCGGGGGTTGAAGCGGGTCGCCAGGGCTTCCAGTTCGGCTGGCAGCTCGACCTTGGTGCCCACCAGCACCACCACGTGTGGCTGGCTGTGGCGGCGCTGGATGATGTCGCGCAGCAGCCGCTGGTGGCTGGCATAGCCCAGGTAGGGGTGGAAATCGAGCAGCAGGTAGATGCCGCGCTGGTCGGCCTCCTGGATCATCCGCAGTGCCGCGCTGGCATCGGGCGGGCCCACCGCCTCGTCCTCGCGGTCCATGTCTATGCGGCGCAGGCCCTCGGTGATGGACCAGCGGTACAGGGAGCGCCACACATGCATCAACGCCTCGCGGAACAGGCCCACGATGCGGGTCTCGTCCTGGGTTTCGATGACGATCAGCGGGGTGTTGGCGCGGATCAGTGCGGTCAGGTCCTGCAGCTCGCTCATGGTGGTTCCAATGCCGGGGGCGACACGATAGCAAGCCAGGGGGCTTGCCGGGGCGGCTTCCTCACCGGGTGACTACCTTTGGTAACGCGGGCCGGTGTACGCTGCGGGCAAGTCCCGCGAAAACGAGGCGTGCATGAAGACGATCCTGGTAGCCGGCTCCAAAGGTGGCGTCGGCAAGACCACCATCGCCACCCATCTGGCCGCACACTCGGCCTTGGCCGGCAAGGCAACGGTGATCGCCGATGCCGACCCGCAGGGTTCCAGCACCCGCTGGGCGCAACGCCGCTCCAGTCTGGAGAGCGCGGTGCTGCCGGTGGACGTACACCGCAAGAAGAACTGGGAGAAGCTCATCCCCGACGGCGCCGAGCAGGTCATCATCGATGCCCCGGCCGGTGCCTATGGCGAGGATCTGGAGCGCTTCATCGATACCGCCGACGCGGTGGTGGTGCCGGTATTGCCCTCGGCGCTGGATATCGAAGCCATCGTCGGCTTCCTCAACAGCCTGGCCAAGATCAAGCGCATCCATTCGCGGGCGGTGCCGGTAGGGTTGGTGCTCAACCGCACCAAGCCATGGACACAAACTTCGCAACAGGCCCGGCAGATGCTGGCCGATTGGCCGTATGAGGTGGTCGCGCAGCTGCGCGACAGCCAGAGTTATGTGGTGATGGTCGGGCTCGGGCGCAGCCTGTTCGACTATCACTCTGCACAGGTACGCGAGCACCAGCAAGACTGGGAGCCGCTGCTCAAGTGGTTGAACAAGGTCTGACAGGAGTACTACCCGACCATGCGTGAATTGATCCTGCTGCGACATGCCCATGCCGAACCGGCGGCCGATGGCCAAGCCGATATCGACCGCCCCCTCTCACCGCATGGCCTGGCCGAGGCCGAGGCTGCCGGCCGTTGGTTACATGAAAACAAACTGGTCCCGGACCGGGTGCTGTGCTCGCCAGCGCGGCGTAGCCGGGAAACGCTGGAGGCGGTGCTGGAGCGTACCGGCTACGTCGAGCAGCGCCTGGAAGAACGCATCTACGATGCCGCGCCCGGCACCCTGGCGGCCCTGCTGGACGAGCACAACGAAGTGGAACGCGTGCTGGTGGTGGGCCATAACCCCGGGCTGGAACAACTGGTGGCGTTGATGCACAGCGGCCAGACCGGCGACTACCGCGGCATGCCGCCGGCATCGGTGGCGGTGTTGTCATTGCCGATGGAGGCGGCGATCGAACCCGGCATCGCCAAGTTGACCGCATTCTGGTGGCCCTGAGTCCATGGCGGCGGCGCGGTTTGGGCTGCTGCTGATTCTGTTGATGCTTGCTGGCTCGGCCCTTGCGGTCGAGCCATTGCATTTCGACACGGCGCATTCCCGGTTTGGTTTTGAAATACGGACCCGCTTCGGGCAGAAGGTTGAGGGCGTCTTTCCGCGCTTCGAAGGCTGGATCACGGTGTTGCCCGACGGCCGCCACCAGGTGCGGCTGCGCATGTACAGCGAATATGTGGAGATCCCTGACCGGCCGCGCTACACCGGCTGGATCCGTGGCGAGGACTTCTTTGATGCGGCGCGCTACCCGGTGGTGGAGTTCGATTCCGATCCCTATGACCCGCGGTTGACCGAAACCGGCGGCGATGTACAGGGGCGGTTGTCGATCCGCGGCATCAGCCGGCCCGAAGTGATGCGCCTGGCAAAACCTGAATGCGCCCGGCCCGGCTATGATTGCGACCTCGTCAGCCGCGGTACCATCCTGCGCGGCCGTTATGGCATGGATAGCTGGCAGATGGCCTTGAGTGATCGAGTGATATTCGTACTGCGTACACGCCTGGTTGGCGCCCCCAAAACGTGAAACCTGTTATCCGTCTTCTCCTGATGCTGGCGGCCTTGCTGGCCAGCGGTTGTGCCTCGCTGTCCAATCAGCAGCGCGAGCGTGCCGAAGGCATCGCGATAGCGGCGCGCTCCACCGTGGTCGATTGCGACCAGCCCGATCGCTGCGCATTGGATTCGCCGCTGCGCGCTTTGGGTGGCAAGGCCATCGCCGAGTCCACCGCGCAGGTGCCGCGCCATTACGCCACCATCCTCGACGAGGGTGAGCTGTCGTTGGTGGCCCGGCTCAACCTGATCCGCAGCGCCACCCGCAGCGTCGACCTGCAGACCTATATCTTCGACACCGACGACAGTGCGCGGATGGTGATCGATGAACTGCTGGCTGCAGCCCGGCGCGGGGTCAAGGTGCGGGTGCTGATCGACCAGCTCTCGGCCATCTCCGACGTGCAGATGCTCGGCGCCCTGTCCGGGGCCCACGCCAACTTCGAGTTGCGCGTCTACAACCCGGCGTTCGGCAAGGCCAAGCTCAATTACTTCGACTATGCCGGCAGCGTGCTGTGCTGCTTCCGCCGCTTCAACCAGCGCATGCACAACAAGCTGCTGGTGATCGACGATGTGATCGGCGTGGTCGGCGGCCGCAACTACCAGGACGACTATTACGACTGGGACAAGGAATACAACTTCCGCGATCGTGACGTGGTGGTGGCCGGGCCGGAGGCGCGCGAAATGGCGGCCAACTTCCAGGCGTTCTGGGACGCACGCCGCAGCGTACCGGCCGAACGCCTCAACGATGTCGGCAAAACCCTGTTGAACGGCGGCGTGCCGGCCATGCCGCAGGCCGCGTTCCGGCGCCCGGAACGGATTGAACGGGTGAATGCAGAAGCCTCCGATCCACAGTTCATTGAAGACGCCTTCGTCGATACCGCCTTGCCGGTGCGCTCGGTCAGCTATGTGGCCGACCTGCCGCGCAAGCATCGCCGCGAGCGCGAGGCGCAGCCGCTCAACGGCCAGCATCTGACCGAGCCGCGGTTGGACGCGTTGATTTCGCAGGCGCAGACCGAAGTACTGCTGCAGACGCCGTATCTGGTGTTGTCCAAGCCTGCGCAGGCGTTGTTCAAGACCCTGCGCCAGCGTGAGACACCGCCGCGCGTGGTGGTGTCGACCAACAGCCTGGCGGCGACCGACAACCCCATCGTCTATGCGCTGTCCTACAAGTACAAACGCCGCAACCTGCGCGAGCTGGGCTTCAACATCTACGAATACAAGCCGTTCCCGCTGGATGCGCCGATCAACTACGCGCAGTTGCTGCCCGCACCGCTGGATGGTGAGCCGGCATCGGGGTCGTCGTCACGCAACCGGCTTATCGGCGGCAGTGCGGCCGGCAGCAATGTGCGCGGCAGCGGCTCCGGGCGCCGGCTCAGCGCCGATGGCAGTGAAGTCGAGCGCGATGTACTGCGTACCGAAACCCGGCCTTCGTTCCTGGGCACGCGCGCGGTCAACCGGCCGCTGCCGGTCACCCGCCGTGGCGCGCGCATGGGCCTGCATGCCAAGTCGCTGGTGGTGGACCGCCGTATCGGCGTGATCGGCACCCACAACTTCGATCCGCGCAGCGAGAACTACAACACTGAAGGCGCGGTGATCATCGAAGACCCGGTGTTTGCCGAGCAGCTGGCGCAGAGCATCCTGCGCGATGTGCACCCGGACAACTCCTGGGTAGTGGCGCCGCGCGAGAAACCGCCGGTACTGGCGGGGCTGAACTACAGCCTCGGCAAGGCCTCCGAAGCGCTGCCGGTATTGGATTTCTGGCCGTGGCGCTACGCCACCGACTACGCCTTCGTGCCTGGCCCGGAGTGCCCGCAACCGCTGCGCCGGCAGGACCCGCGTTTCCACACCTGTTACACCGCGGTCGGCGACTTCCCGGAAGTGGATGTCGGCCCGAAGTGGGTGCTGGTGCGCATGCTGACCGCGTTTGGCGCCGGCCTGGTACCGATCCTGTAACTGTCCTTGTTCCCCCAACAGGTAAAACAATGAGCCAAGTATTCCGCGCGCCGGTTGACCTGCAGTTGGTCAACGCCATGAGCCGCAACACGCTGATCGACCATCTGGGCATTGTCTTCACCGCCGCCGGCGATGACTGGCTGCAGGCAACGATGCCGGTAGATGAGCGCACCAAGCAGCCTTACGGCCTGCTGCACGGCGGCGCCTCGGTGGTGTTGGCCGAGACGCTGGGCAGCAGTGCCGGCAACCTGTGCGTGGACCCCACCCAGCAGGTCTGCGTCGGGCTGGAGATCAATGCCAACCACCTGCGTGCTGCACGCAGCGGCGTGGTGACGGGGACGGCCCGCGCGCTGCACGTGGGCCGCACCACCCAGGTATGGGAAATCCGCATCGAGGACGAGGCCGGCAAGCCGGTGTGCATTTCGCGGCTTACGTTGGCGGTTGTGGCCAGGGGCTAGGAACTGGAGTTCAGCGACCCGGGGTCGGGGAGGGGTTGGCACTTGCTTCTGCTTTGCTCCCTCCCTTTGCCGCAGGCAAGGGGAGGGCCGGGGAGGGGTTGGCACTTGCTCCTGCGCTTGCTCCAGCAAGCTAAACCGGCACCGCCAGCGGCAGATGCTCGCGCACCCATTGCGCCAATGCCGGCGCTGGCAAGGCCGGGGTGAAATGAAACCCCTGCGCTATCTGGTAACCCTGCGCGCCCAGCAGACGTAACTGCTCCAGGCTCTCGACGCCTTCGGCTACCACTTTCAACTGCAGGCTCTGGCCGATATGGGCGATGGCCTGGGTCAGTGCGCTG
This sequence comes from Stenotrophomonas sp. STEN240, assembly GCF_056756175.1. NCBI lineage: Bacteria > Pseudomonadati > Pseudomonadota > Gammaproteobacteria > Lysobacterales > Lysobacteraceae > Stenotrophomonas > Stenotrophomonas sp. STEN240. The sequence continues at coordinate 37,955 of NZ_JBRRBO010000035.1, forward strand.
GCGACCTTGTCGCCCTCGATGCCGCGCACGAAGCTGCGGTCCAGCTTGAGTTCGCTGATCGGCAGCTGGCGCAGATAGCTGAGGCTGGAATAGCCGGTACCGAAATCATCCATCGACAGCCGCACGCCGAGCGCATGCACCTGGTGCAGGGTCTGCAGGGTGATCGGGTCGCCGTCGAGCAGTACGTCCTCGGTGATCTCCAGGATCAGGTCGCTGGCGCATAGCGCTTCCTGTTCCAGGATCTGGCTGATGCAGTCCGGTAGCACGGCGCTGTGGAAATTGGTCGGCGACAGGTTCACCGACACCGATGGCACCTGCAGGCCGTCGCGACGCCAACCTGCCAGCTGCCGGCAGGCCTCGCGCAGCGCCCACTGGCCGAGGTCACCGATCAGGCCGGCTTCTTCGGCAAGGGGAATGAAGCGTATCGGCGGCACACTGCCCAGGCGCGGATGCTGCCAGCGCGCCAGCGCCTCCACGCTGTGCAGGCGGCCGCTTTGGATATCGATCTGCGGCTGGTAATGCAGCTGCAGCTGGCCCTGTTCCAGGGCCTCGCGCAGCGCCGCTTCCAGCGCCATGCGTTCCTGCGCGCATTCGTCCATCTCGCTGCTGTAGAAGCGCACCCGGTTGCGGCCGTTGTGCTTGGCCTGGTACATGGCGACGTCGGCATGGTGCAGCAGCGAATCCATCTCGCCACCATCGTGCGGGAAAATGCTGATGCCGATGCTGGCCGACGGACGGATCTCCATGTCGCCCAGCGGCAAGGGCAGCCCCAGCGTGCGCAGGATGCGTTCGCTGCGTTCGCTGGCGGCGGGCATATCGCAGCGGTTGAGGATCACCACGAACTCGTCGCCGGAAAGCCGGCCGACGATATCCATCGGCCCGGTTTCTTCCTGCAGGCGCCGCGCCACCGTGCGCAGCAGTTCATCGCCGCCGGGGTGGCCGAAGGAATCGTTGATCTGCTTGAAGCGATCCAGATCGATGAACATCACCGCCAATGTCTGCCCTTGATGGCTGGCGGCGGTGATCGCCTGGTCGGCCTGGGCATGCAGCAGGCTGCGGTTGGGCAGGCCGGTGAGATCGTCGTAGAACGCCAGCCGGCGGATCCGGTTGCGCGCTTCCTCGCGCTCCAGCGCCAGCGCGCACAGGTGCACGATCACCTCGACCAGGCGGTAGTGGAACTCGTCAGGGTCGTACGGCTGGCGGCAGTAGAAGGCGAAGGTGCCGAGCACACGGCCGTCGTTGGCCTTGATCGGCGTCGACCAGCAGGCGGCCAGGCCATGCTGCAGGGCCAGGTGGCTGAGGCCTTCCCAGTTGGGGTCGGTGGCGATGTCGCGGCTGAGCACGGTCTGGCCGCTGTAGGCGGCGGTGCCGCAGGTGCCGGTCTTGGGCCCCACCGGCACGCCGTCCACCAGCCGGATGTAGGCCTCGGGCAGGCTGGGCCCGGCCAAGTGGCGCAGGCGCCCGTCCTCGACCCGCAGCACCGAGCACAGCACCTGCGGGGCGATCTTCTCCACCTCCAGGCACATCATCTGCATCACCTCGGCGGTGGGCACTTCGCGCACCATCGCATCGAGCATCTTGTGCTGCAGGACTTCGTGCACCTTGGTGCGGGTGATGTCCATCAGCACGATGACCAGGTTCACCAGGGTGCCGTAGTCGTCGAAGATGGGGTTGGTGCTGACCGAGCACCACAGCGGTTGCCCGTTCTTGCGGTAGAGCCGCTCGTCGGCGCGGATCGGCTGGCCGGCGACCAGGCGCGCGATGTAGGCGGAGATCTGCTCGGTCGAATAGCTGTCCGGGGCCAGCAGCGCCGGCACGTACTGGCCCATCGCCTCGCTGTCGAGAAAGCCGAACAGGCGCCGGAAGCCCTTGTTCAAATGCACGATGCGGCCTTCGGCATCGGTGATCAGCACCGCGCTCTGGGTCTCATCGAAGCCCAGCGACAACAAGCGTTCGCGTGCCTGCGCCAGCCGCCTGGCGGTGACATCGTTGACCAGCGCCAGGTGGATGCTGCGGCCATTGTCGGTGATATGCGACAAGGTGACGCTGATCCAGCAGGCAACGTCGTCCTTGCGGATCAGCTGGATGTCATGCGGATCGGCGGCCAGCTCCTGCACGCGGTTGCTGGCGCCCGGATACAGGCGGGTGTTGTAGCGCTCGCGCATGCTGGCCGGCGCCAGCGTGCCCAGGTTCCTGCCCTGCAGCTCGGCACGTGACCACCCGGAGATGTGCTCCATGGCATGGTTGACGTACAAAATGGTGTTGGTGTCATCGAACAGGATGACGCCGTTGCCGATCTGCTCCAAGGCCGCAGAAAACAACTGCAGCATGTCCTCTGTCGATGACAGCAGCTGCCGGTCCATCATGCCGCTCCCCTGAACGATAGTGTTGTTGTACACACTTCATGCCGGGAAAGCTGCCGGCATACCCCTGATGGACTGGCCTGCCGGTACTTCCTGCCCGTAGTGTGGCACGGCGCACCTTTTCGATGCGCGGGGGGAATACTGGCCGTGGCGGCGGCGATGCTGGCGGAAGCTGGACCGCATCCGGTATCGTGCGCGGATGACTTCCCCCCGTCCCGCCCGGCAGGGCGGTGTGGCCCGCGTGTTCCGTTACTTGTACCGCGCCCCGCTGCTGCTGGTTCATCTTGTCCTGTTTCTGCCGCTGATCCTGCTGCTGATGACGCAGCCGTTGGGGCGTATGGGCCCCGCCAACAACCCGCTGGAAGAGCGGGTGGTGCGCTGGTGGTCGGGTGGTTTGATGTGGATATTCGGCTTCCGCCTGCAGCGCTACGGCCAGCCCCTGCCCGGTGCGGTGCTGTTCGTGGCCAACCATGTGGGCTGGGTGGATATCTGCGTGATCCACAGCCAGAAAATGGTCGGCTTTGTGGCCAAGCGCGAGATCGCCGGTTGGCCGGTGGTTGGCTGGGTGGCCAGCCGCGGCCACACCATCTTCCACCAGCGCGGCAATACCGAGTCGCTGGGCGGGGTGATGGAAGAGATGGTCAAGCGCCTGCAGGAGCAGCGGCCGGTAGCGGTGTTCCCGGAAGGGCGCACCCGTGGCGGCCATGAAGTCGGCCCGTTCCATGCGCGCATCTTCCAGGCCGCGGTGGAGGCCGGTGTGCCGGTGCAGCCGATCGCGCTGCGCTATGGCGTGCGCGGTGACGCGCAGACCACGGTGGCGTTCGCGCCGGGCGAAAGCTTCTTCGGCAATTTCCTGCGTCTGCTCGGCGAGCCGGTACGGCGTGGCGAGGTGCATTTCCTGGAGCCGCTGGCCGTGCAGGATCTGGAAGGCCGCCGGCGTATCGCCGAGACCTCGCGCGCGCGCATCGTGGCGGTGATGGAAGGGCCGTAAGGTGCATATCACGGCCAACACTGTGGTGGGCAGTCAACGCCAACCGGGTCGGTCATGCTGAGCGCCTGCAATTACCAGCCCCCGCGCTGGCTGCGCAATCCGCACCTGCAGTCGATGCTGGCATCGAGCCGGGTGCGGCTGCGGCGCGGCAAGCAGCTGTTGGCCGGCAGCGGTGCACTCACCCAGGAATTGATGCTCGATGGCGGCGACGGCGTACGCCTGCAGGCCTGGCACAGCCGGCTGCCGGGCGCGCCACCCAAGGCGCTGGCGTTGCTGCTGCATGGCTGGGAAGGCAGTGCCGAATCCAGCTATATGCGGATGACCGCCGCGCGCCTGCTGGAGCAGGGCTTCGAGGTGGTGCGGCTGAATTTCCGTGATCACGGCAATACCCATCACCTCAATCCGGGCATCTTCCATTCCTGCCGGATCGATGAAGTGGTCAACGCCGCCGCCGATGTGGCGCAGCGTTTCGCCGGCCTGCCGATGGTGGCTGCGGGTTATTCGCTGGGCGGTAATTTCGTCCTGCGGCTGGCCCTGCACGCGCCTGCCGCCGGGGTGCCGCTGCTGCACGTGGCGTCGGTGTGCCCGGTATTGGATCCGGGCATCACCATGGACAGCATCGAGCGTGGCCCGGCGATGTACGACTGGTACTTCCGGCGTAAATGGACCGGCTCCCTGCGCCGCAAGCGCGCGCTGTTCCCGGAGCTGGCCGATTGGGATGACAGCGTATTGAAGCTGGATATCCGCGCGCTGACCGGCTGGCTGGTCGACCACCACACCGAGTTCGGTTCGCTGCAGGAGTACTTCGACGGTTACTCCATCGCCGGCAACAAGCTGGCCGCACTGCAGGTGCCGGCCGACATCCTGATGGCGGCCGATGACCCGGTGATCCCGTTCACCACCTTCGACCACTGGCACCTACCGGCCAATGCCCACCTGGAGATCGCGCGCTGGGGCGGGCACTGCGGCTTCATCGAGAACCTGCGTGGCGACGGCTTCTCCGAGCGTTGGGTGGCCCAGCATCTGGCCGCCGCCGTCGGCTGAACCCAGCGGTCCCGGCCGGGGCCGCTACAATGCGGGTTTGCGCTAACGCTGGACCGCCATGCAAGACAAGATCATTGAAGCCCTGCGCCGCAACGCCACCGACGAGGCCGTGAGCCTGTCCCAGGCGTGGGTTGGCGCGGAACCGCAACAGGCCCAGGCCCACCGCTGGCTGGCGTTGGCGCTGCAGCAGCAGGGGCAGCTGGAACCGGCCCAGGCCAGTCTGGATATCGCGCTGGGGCTGGCCCCGGATGACGCGGCCCTGCACCTGCAGCACGCCGGCCTGCTGCTGGCGCAGCGTCGCATCGACGCCGCCGGGCAGGCGCTGGACCGCAGCACCACGCTCAATCCCAACGAATTTTCCGCCTACCTGATGCAGGCGCATCTGGCGCTGGGCCGCGATGACATCGACGAGGCTGATCGCCTGGGCCGCATGGCCGCCCGCGTCGAGCCGGACAGCCCGGAGCTGGGCGCGATTGAAGGCATGGTGGCACTGCGCCGTGGCGACGCCGACCGCGCGCTGGCGATTCTGTCAGCGGCCAGTGCCAAGCTGCCGGGCGACGTCCGCGTGTTGTACGCGTTGGGCTTCGCCTATCTGGGCAAGGACATGCTGGCCTTCGCCGAACAGGCGTTCCGCCGGGTGATCGAACTGAACCCGGGCAACCACGCGCTGCGCGGGTTGGTGGTGCAACTGGCACTGCGCCAGGGGCACCTGGACCGTGCGGCAGAAATGATGCGCGAAGTATTGGCCACGCCGCAGGGTGACAACCCGGGTATGCGCCGCCTCGCAGGTGAACTGGAACTGGCCTCGGACCAGCCGCTGCAGGCGCTGGAACACCTGCGCCCGCTGCTGCAGCAGGTGCCGGGCGACCGCGCCACCCTGCAGATGCTGCTGATGGCCTGGCAGCGCCTGGGCCGCGACGAGGAAGCACGCAGTGAGCTGGAAGCCGCCGTGCAGCTGCATACCCAGCATCACGATCTGTGGCTGGCCCGCCTGGCCGTGGCGCCGGTGGCCAGCGAGGAAGCCGTCGACGTGGTCGAGCGCTGGCTGGCCGCCATGCCCGAGCATCTGCCGGCGCTGGAAGCGCGCATGAGCCTGCATGACATGAACGACCAGGCCGAAGAAGCCGAAGCCGTTGCCCATCACATCATCGCGCTGGAGCCGGGCCGGGTCAGCGGCGAGCAGCGCATTGTCGAAGCCCTGCTGCAGCGCGAGCCGGCTGCCGCCATCGCGCATGTGCAGCGGCTGGTCGACAACGCACCGGAGCAGGCGCGCTTGGGTGTGCGCAGCTGGCTGGGTGCAACCCAGGACCGCGCCGGCGATCACGCCGGTGCCGTTGCGACCTGGCTGCAGATGCATGAGGAAATGGCGCCCAACCGCCTGCCGCTGCCGCAGCAGGCGCGCGCGCCGGCCGAGTGGCCGCCGATGGGCGAGGTGGCCGGCGACAATCCGCTGCGGCCGATGTTCCTGTGGGGCGCGCCGGGTTCGGGCGTGGAGCGGGTGGCAACGGTGATGGCCGCCGGCAGCCGCGTGCTGCGCGGTGACCGTTTCGGGCCGACCCCGCCGAACGATGCCTTCCAGAACTTCCTGACCCTGCAGCGCCTGGCCACCGATGCGTTGACCCCGGAACAGCTGGTGCAGCAGTGGCGCGACGCGTTGCCGGCACGCGGCATCGAAGACGGCAACGTCATCGACTGGCTGCTGTGGTGGGACAACGCCTTGTTGTGGGCGCTGCGCCCGCAGCTGCCGGAAGGCCGCCTGGTCATTGCCCTGCGTGATCCGCGCGACATGCTGGTGGAGTGGCTGGCGCTGGGTGCGCCGGCACCGCTGGCGGTCACTTCGTCCAACGAGGCCGCGCAGTGGCTGGCGCGTGCGCTGGCGCAGGTAGCGCTGCTGCACGAGAAGGATCTGTATACCCACCTGATCCTGCGCACCGACGATGCGGTGAACGACCCGGCAGCGATGGGTGCATTGCTGGAGCAGGCCTTCGGCCTGCGCTTCCCGCCGGTGCGCAGCCTTGGCCAAGGTACGATCGAGGCGGGCCATTGGCGCAAGTACGCGCAGGTGCTTGCGGCGGAATTCGCGCTGCTGACCCCGGTCGCGGTGCGCCTGGGCTATCCCGAAGCCTGATCAAGGAGCAAGCATGAAACTGGACAGTCAGAGTTTTCAGAACGGGCAGCCGCTGCCGGCCGAGTTTGCTGCCGGCGATGCGAACGGTTTTGCCGGCAACCGCAACCCGCAGCTGGGCTGGCGCGATGTGCCGGCCGGCACGCGTTCGTTCGCGCTGGTGTGCGTGGACCCGGACGTGCCGACCGTGGCCGAGCTGGTCGGCCGCGACGACGTCAGCATTCCGCTGGACCAGCCGCGCGGCGACTTCGTGCATTGGGTGATGGTCGATGTGCCGGCCGAGCTGCGCGAAATCGCAGCCGGCAGCTGCAGCGACGGCTTCACCGCGCACGGCAAGACGCAGCCAGCCGGCCCGGCTGGCGCACGCCAGGGCATCAACGATTACACCGGCTGGTTTGCCGGCAACGCGCAGATGGCTGGCACCTACTACGGCTATGACGGTCCGTACCCGCCGTTCAACGACGAACGCCTGCACCGCTATTTCTTCCGCTTGTTCGCGTTGGATGTGGAGCGCCTGCCGGTGGACGGGGCGTTCACCGCCGCCGATGTCTACCGCGCGATGCACGGCCACGTGCTGGCCGAAGCAGCGGTGCATGGCACGTATACGTTGAACAAAACGCTGTGAGGTAGTGCCGAGCCATGCTCGGCAAGGGGCAAGAACGACCCCTCCCCAACCCTCCCCTTGCCTGCGGCAAAGGGAGGGGGTGTAGTGCCGAGCCATGCTCGGCAGAGGCGTTACCGGTAATGCCCCTCGGTAGTGCCGAGCCATGCTCGGCAAGAGGCAAGAGCGACCCCTCCCCAACCCTCCCCTTGCCTGCGGCAAAGGGAGGGGGTGTAGTGCCGAGCCATGCTCGGCAAGGGGCAAGAACGACCCCTCCCCAACCCTCCCCGTGCCTGCGGCAAAGGGAGGGGGTGTAGTGCCGAGCCATGCTCGGCAAAAGCGTCACCTGTAGTGCCGAGCCATGCTCGGCAGAGGCGTTACC
>NZ_JBRRBO010000036.1:0-44523 GCF_056756175.1 Stenotrophomonas sp. STEN240
GCCATGCTCGGCAGGGGCGTTACCGGGAAAGCTCCTGCCGAGCCTGGCTCGGCACGACAGGGCGCATTGCTGGGAAAGCCTCTGCCGAGCATGGCTCGGCACTACGCTCCCTCCCTTGGGCCGAAGGCCAAGGGGAGGGTTGGGGAGGGGTAAGCTCTTTGCGGACTGATGCAGTATTAGCTTCGCGGCTTACACCGCTCCTACAGGTTCACTGGGAAAGCCTCTGCCGAGCATGGCTCGGCACTACAGAGGGCATTGCTGGGAAAGCCTCTGCCGAGCATGGCTCGGCACTACAGAGGGCATTGCTGGGAAAGCCTCTGCCGAGCATGGCTCGGCACTACGCATCACGCTGTGCCAATGCGTGCCAGCAGTAGGCCGGCCAGCACCACCGCGATGGCGACCACTGCCGCCAGCGCGAGCAGCCAGCCGCGCCTGCGCTGGCGTTGGGTCGCGCTGATCGCGGCGTTGAACATGGCCACGCGCTGCTGCTCGCTGGCCGCTATGACGGCCTTGGCTTTGGCCGAGCCCTCATCGGCACCAAGCCGCCCAGCCTTGATGTCCTCGGCAATGACTTCCAACTGCTGCATCACTTCCAACTGCAGCTTCTGCAGTTCCAGTGCGGTGTGGTTGTGATTGGACAAGTGGGAACCCTCGCGGTTGGGATCAGGCAGAAGGAGACTGCAAGGCTTGCCGGATCACCCGTGACAGGATCGCCGGGTCCTCGGCCGACAGGTGCTGGCCCAGCCGGACCAGCCCCACGCCGAAGCCGGCCATCACCAGCCCCGGTATTGCTGTGGCCATCTGCAACGAGCTCTGCTGGCCAAGCTGCAGCACGCTCACAACCGTCCCCAACAGGCAGAAGCCGATCCAGAACGACAGGAACACGATGACCAGCAGCGGTGGCGCAAATACGCCCCGCAGTTCGCAGCCCTGCGTGCTGGCAACGAAGCGGCCACGGAAATGGGGTTTGAACGAGTTGCGCATGGCGCGGCGGTGATACAGCAGCACCCGGTCCGCATCCACCGAGCCGGCGATGGTGCCGGTGGCGGTGATGTTGCCGCGTGCGGTGGTCGCGCGCAGCGCCTGCACGGCCTGTTCGCGCGACAGCGGGCTGCTGTAAACGGCGGGTAGGCGTGGGAACAACCAGGTCCACAGAGACATGCGTTCTATCGTTGCCGGGCAGGACACGATAGCTGTACACGCGGGCGCTGGCTATTGCAGGCTGCTACCTGTAGCGCGCATGGCTTTCCTGATCAGGGCGGTGATCTTCTTCTCGACTTCGGGCGTAAGTTCGGCCAGCGCATACGCGGTGGCCCACATCGGGCCGTCATCCAGCATCGCGGTGTCGTTGAAACCCAGGGTGGAATAGCGCGAGCCGAATTTGCTTGCCCCCTGGAAGAACACCAGCACCTTGCCGTCGCGCGCATAGGCGGGCATTCCGTACCAGGTCTTGGGCAACAGCGACGGTGCGGTGGCGGTCACGATGGCGTGCAGGCGCCGCGCCATCTGTTGCTCGGCGGCGGGCATTTCGGCGACCTTGGCCAGCAGCTCGGCTTCGCCATCGGCCTTCAGCTTGCCGGTCTTGGCCTCGGCCTTGAGCTCGCGCGCACGCTCCTTCATCGCCGCCTGTTCTGCGGCGGTAAATCCACTGGATTTGGCTTTGGATTTGGAGTCGGGCATGGCACTGGCTCGGGCGGGCGGAGTTCGGTTTATACCGTGCGGTGAGCGGATGTGTGTGAAACGCAGGCCGGTGCTGATCAGTCAGGCTGGCCGAGTTCGCGTTCGATGCGCCGGTCCGGAATCAGCCACAGCAAGGCGGCGATGGCATACAGCGCCTGCCCCAGATGCACTTCGACAAAGCTCAGCGCGATGCCGCTGATATACAGCAGGGGCGACAACTTGCCCTTCCAGTCGCCGCCCAGCGCATGCCGCAGGCGGGAGTTCTCGCCATCGGCGACGACGATGCGCCGCTGCAGGATCCAGTAGGCAATCGCTGCCCCCAGCAGGATGCAGCCGTACAACGCAGTGGGCAGCGGCTGGGTGTTGTAGTCGTCCATCCAATGCGTGGCGAAGGGCAGCAGCGACAACCAGAACAGCAGGTGCAGGTTGGCCCACAACACGCTGCCGGTGACCTTCTGGCAGACCTGCAGCAGATGGTGGTGGTTGTTCCAATAGATGCCGACGTAGACGAAGCTCAGGATATAGCTGAGCAGGGTGGTCAGTAGCGGCCGCAGCGCGTCGAGCGAAGCACCCTCCGGTGGCCGCATCTCCAGCACCATGATGGTGATGATGATGGCCAGTACGCCGTCACTGAATGCCTCAAGTCGCCCCTTGCCCATCGTCCGCTCCTGGCGGTTTGCCGCCGCTGTCTGGGGCGAAACCTAGCACGCCGGACTGTGCTGGCGATGTGTTTGTGCTGCGGCCGGAAGGCAGGGCCGGTGGCGGCGCGGTACTGCCGGCGGCGGTGCGGCTTTCAGTGCGCCATCTGCAGGACGATCTTGCCGATATGCTGGCCGCGCTCCATCCACGCATGCGCCTGTGCGGCGCCGGCAAGCGGGAACACCTTGTCGATCAGCGGCGGGCGGATCTTGCCAGACTCGATCAGCGGCCATACCTGCTGGCGCAGCTGTTGGGCGATGACGGCCTTTTCGCCGACGCTGCGCGGGCGCAAGGTCGAGCCGCTTACCGAGGCACGCTTCTGCATCAGCGTAAGCAAGGGAAGCATGACTTCCGAGCCCTGCTGCAAGCCGATCTGGATGATGCGCCCGCGCATGTTCAGCAGCTCAAGATTCCTGGCGAAGTACGAACCGCCGATCATGTCCAGCACTACATCCACGCCCTTGCCATCCTGCAGGCTGCGCACCTGCTGGACGAAATCATGCGTGTTGTAGTTGATGGCGTGGTTTGCGCCCAGCCGCAGGCAGGCCTGGCACTTCAGCTCGCTGCCGGCGGTGACGATGACCCGCGCACCAAAAGCGTGGGCGATGGCGATGGCAGTGATGCCTATGCCGCTGCTGCCGCCATGGATGAGGATGCTTTCATCCGCGCCCAGGTTGCCGGCCATGAACAGGTTCGACCAGACGGTGAAAAATGTCTCCGGCAATGCGCTGGCTTCCAGCAGCGACAGGCGGGCAGGAATGGGCAGGCATTGCGTCGCTGGCGCGGTTGCATATTCCGCATAGCCGCCACCGGCCAACAAGGCGCAGACCTGCGCACCCACGCGTGGCCATTGCACGCCGGCTGCCGCCCGGACCACGGTGCCGGCGACTTCCAGTCCCAGTGTTTCCGACGCGCCGGGCGGCTGTGGATACAGGCCGCGCCGTTGCAGCAGGTCGGGGCGGTTGATGCCTGCGGCCGCGACGCGGATCAGTACCTCGCCGCTGCGCGGTCTCGGCGTTGGCCCGCGTGCAATTTTTAGATTGTCGGCATCGCCAGTTGCCGACAGCTGGATCAACTGCATCGTGCCGGGGATCTTCATCGTGCCTGCGACAGCCTGAGAGTCGAAGGCTTCGACAATAACGTTCGCCTCTGTTCACAGGCACGAACGTGCATATGAATTTATCTGCTGAGCGCGGGCATGTGCGGTCTGGATTGCAGTGGAACTGCCGGCCCATCGCCGGCTGGGTATGGAGGATTCCCCGAAGGATCAATACGCGCACAGCCCCGTGCAATCGGGATCACTCATGGCCTTGATGATGGTCTCGATATCCGGGCGGCTGTCAGCTGGCGCGTCGGCAAGAATGGCTGTGGCGGCCTCGACGATCTGTTGCCGCGTCGGCAATTGCAGCGCGGACGCAAATATCGGCGAACTCTCCGCCATTGCCCGCAGTACCCGCCTGCGATAGCTCGGCGCCAAGGCTTGGTTGCCTATGCTGCTCAGGTTGCCGGCATAGGAATTCACCAGACCACCACGCAGTTGGTGCAACCCGGCCAGGCGCACGGGTGTAAGTTCCTGTGGTGGCAAGTCGGCCATGAATGTTGTCAGGGGTTGGATCTGCGTGGCCAGACAGCGCAGCAGAAAGGGGTGCAGGCGTTCCAGCTCCTGCGGGAATGACATGATGTTCGCTTCCATCAACGAGACCATCTGCCTCGCGATGTCTTCTGCGGTTGCCTGGGGGGCAACATGTTCCTTCAATCCCGATAACGCATAGGCCATCGAGACGCGGTTGGCCTGCCCGCATATTTCCATCAGCTGGCCGATGTTGCCGGCGTCGTAAACCTGTGATTCCAGGAACCGATCACTGTCGGAAAGGACTTCAAGCAGTGCACGCGTCTCAGGCTCGGTGATGCGGGGCATATCCCCCTTGGCGGCGCTCTGTGCGATGCGCTCCTGCATCTTTGCACCGGCCTCCATGTAGGCGGCGTGGGGGTTTGCTGGTACTTGCCCGATGGCCTGCGACGCAGCAAGGCTGAGGCAGGCGGTGGTAAGGCAGGTGAGCAGGGACTTCATGTCAGGTAGGTCCAGAAGGTGGCGGCGACAGATGACTGCGGCCGGTGCCGAGCGGCCGCAGCGATAGCCCGGCGGTGCGGCGTGATGCGAAACCAGAAGCCCGGCGGATGCCGGGCTTCTGCTGATCGCGAGTGTTGGCCGATCGATTACTCGATCGGCTGTTCCAGCATCAGCTGCCGGGCGAAGCGCACCGGCGGCGCGCCGTAGGACAGGATCTGGTCGTGGTAGGCCTTCAGGTTGAAGTTGGCGCCCTGCTTGTCCTGCACTGCCTTGCGGGTGTCGAAGTGCTCCTGCGCACCGACGAAGTAGGTCGGCAGCTGGGCCGAGGTGAGCTGTGCGCGCACCCACTTGCCCGAGGCTTCGCTTTCCTGCTGGAAGGCGTCGTGGATCATCAGGTGCATCGCCTGCTCACGCGTCCAGTTGTCCACGTGCACGCCCTGGTCAAGGATGGCGTTGGAGATGGTGCGCAGGTAGAACTTCAGCTGCACCAGGTGGAACAGCGGGTCGTTATCCAGGTAACCCTGTTCCTGCATCATGCGCTCGGTGTACACCGCCCAGCCTTCGGCAAACAGGCCCGAGCGAAGCACCGCACGCAGCGTCGACGGGAACTTGCCCGAATGCCAACCTTCCAGGTAATGGCCCGGGGTGCCTTCGTGGATGGACAGCAGGTGGATCATGCGGCTGTTGTATTCGCGCAGGAAGGAATCCACCTGCTTGTCGTTCCAGTCGTCCGGAATCGGCGAGACCGCGTAGAAGGTCTTCAGGTTCTTGTCCAGCGGGCCCGGCGAGTCGCAATAGGCCACGGCCACACCGCGCTGGAATTCCGGCATCAGGATGATGTCGACCGGCGCGTCGGGCAGGGTCATCAGGTCGTGCTTGCGCACGAACTCGGTGGACTGGTCCAGTGCCGCCTTGGCATCGTCCACGACTTTGTCGCGGGCCGGCTTGTCGGCATAGGCCAGTTCCAGTGCGGCTTCGATCGCCTTCTGCTGCTGGTCATCGGTCGGGTTGGCCGGCATTTCCGGCGCGCCCGGCTTGTCCTTCAGCACCACCTGGGCGATGCCGTACATGTCCTTGCGCACACGGCTCAGTTCGGCGCGGGCGCGCTCGCCGATCTCGGCGCGCGACAGCGAGGAGTTGAGCGAGAACTTGAGCTTCTGGTCGTACTTTTCCGCGCCGATGCGGAACTCGCCCTTGGCGTTGGGCACCAGGGTCTTGTCCAGCCAGGTCTGCTGTTCTTCCACCGCCTTGGTGAGGTTGGCGATGGCGGTCTTCAGGCGCTCCTGGTCAGCGGCTTCAAGTTGGCCGATGTTCGGCACGATGAAGGTTTCAACCAGGCTGAGGATGCCGCGGTTCTGCTTGGACACGGTCTCGGCATGGATCTTCGGCACGCGAGCCGGGTCGAGGTTGGCGCGGGCCGCGGCGAAGATCTGCGGGATCTGCTCGATGCGCGCGGTGGCCGACTTCAGGCGTTCGGGCAGCGGTGCGAACTCACGCGCCATCAGGCCATAGATGGCGCTGCCGGCCAGTCCGTTATAGACCTGCGGGTCCCACTTCCAGGACTGCATGGTTTCGTTGGACCAGATGTCGGACTGCAGCTGGTTGCGCAGGATCGCGGCATCCACCTGGTTCTCGCGGCCGAGCTTGCTGACGTCGAGCTTGTCCAGTTCGGCGAGCAGGGCCTTGCTGGCCTCCAGGCTCTTCTGCTGGCCGGCGGCGCTGAGGTCATCGAGCTGGCTGTCGTAGCGGTGGTCACCGATCTGGGTAGCGCTGACTGGGGACAGCTGCATCCAGGTGTCCAGTGCCTTCTTCGACAGCTCGGCGAACTGGGCGTCGGCCTGGGCTTGGCCAGCCTGCTCGGTGGAGGTGGACGGAGCGGTCGGGGCCTCGCCGCTCTGGCAGCCGGCAAGGCTGGCGAGCAGGGCGGCGGCGAGCAGGTGCTTGCGCATCGGTGATCCTGTTACTGAGGGAATCGACGAGCATAGGCGGAGCCGGCCGTTGCCGCACATGCCGTTGGTTGGTGGCAGCTTGCCGACCCGGGCGGTTGGGCAGCGCCGAACCCTGCGCCAGGTGGACGCAGCGCCACCGCAAAATCGGCTCAAATTCATGTAGCCCGGGTAAGCGCAGCGCACCCGGGGAGGTGGCCCGGTGCAGGAACTACAACCCCGGGTGCGCTGCGCTTACCCGGGCTACAGCGCCCTGCACAAAAATTTAGCCTTCGTATTCAGCCATGTCGTTATGCTGCCGCCACTCCATTCCGGAAACAGGGAAGCATGAAGCAATTGCACGGAAGTACCTTGGTCTTGGCACTGGGCGCGCTGCTGGCGCTGGCAGGCTGCGCCAAGCACGAGATGTCGGCCGAAAGCGCGGCCGTTGCCGCCGATGCGGTGCAGTCGCCAGAGGGCGCCTTCCTGGCCTACGAGCACACGGTGCAGCTGCAGCTGCCGGGCAAGGAGATTGCCCCGCGGGTGAAGGCGGTGGCCGATGCCTGCCAAAGCGCGAAGTACGGTGACTGTGCGGTGCTCAACGTCTCCCAGCAGGGCGGCGATACGCCGAGCGGCCTGATCAAGGTGCGCGTCGCGCCCAAGGGCGTGGAGCCGCTGATCGCGCTGGCCAGTGACAAGGGCGAGGTGACCACGCGCAATACCGAGGCCGAGGATCTGGCGCAGCAGGTTGCCGATACCCAGCTGATGCAGGACCGGCTCAAGGCCGAGCATGCGCGGCTGATCGAGTACCAGCAGCGCCGCGATCTGGCGGTGGCGGACCTGCTGACGATTTCGCAGCGTCTGTCGGAGATCGAAGCCGGTCTGCAGCAGGCCAACCGTGATTCGGCGCAGCAACACCGTCGCATCGATACGCAGCTGGTGACGATCAACATCGAATCCACCAACAGCCAGCGCAACCGCAGCGAGATCGGTCAGGCGTTCGGCGACTTCGGTGAGATCTTCACCACCAGTCTGGCGTATGTGATCCGCATTGCCGCCGGATTGTTGCCTGTGCTGCTGGTCGGCGGCATGCTGGCGTGGTTGCTGCGGCTGTGGTGGCGCCGCCGCAAGAAGAAGTAATCCTCGGCTTTGTGGGAGCAGCGTAAGCCGCGAAGCCGATGACCTGAAACGGTGTCAGCTTCGCGGCTGACGCCGCTCCCACAAGGGCCTGCATCAGCCGTGCAGATGCAGCTCCGGAATGCGCTTCTCATGCGCGGCAAACAGTTCCTGGAACTCTTCCTCGTTGAACTCATCGGGCAGATAGACCGCCACCTGGCTGCTGACGCCATTGGCATCCACCCGCTCGCGCGGACCCGCGCGCAATGACACTTCGCGATCCTTCCAGGTAGCGACCCACGGGGTTTCATCCCATTGCGTCACTTCGGCGTTGTCTGCATCCCAGATAACAACAATCGTAAACATGGCGTCTCAACTCTTCAGAGGGCGGTGTTCGCTGGTGATGACTGCACCTTCGCTCATCACCTTGGTGACAGGTGTACGGCTGGCAACATCCAATAACCGGTCCCATTGTTCGCGGCTCAGCGCGCCGGTCGCGGAAAGAATGCGATGCACCTGCAGCTTACCGGCTTCATCGCGGCTGGATGTAAGCTCGGCGTTGAGTTGCCCCAGCTCCCAGCCTTTTTTCTCTGCATACATGCGCAGGGTAATGGCGGTACAGGCGGCCAGTGATGCGAGGTACAGATCGAACGGTGCCATCCCCGCATCCTTGCCGCCCAGGCGCGGCGGCTCGTCGGCCAGCAGCGTATGCAGGCCGTTGCTGATGCGATGGGCGTAGTTGTCGGCGGTTGACTCGATGGTGACCTGGGCCATGGCGAATTCCTGTGCAATGAGCCATCAAAGTAACTGCAGATCGCCGATGGCGGTAGTTGCTGTTTATTGCCCTCATTGTCCCACTGCCTGAACGATGACGGTTTGAAAGAGACGCGCCGAAAGTCAGCCCGTAACCACCGCCGTGGCATTGCTGTGCCGGGCTGCCAGCGCATCTTCCAACACCTGCGCAACGGCGGTCGTCAGCATCTTGGGGGCGATGAAGTGGCGATGCACGGGGTCGACGACTGCCATGTACAGGTGCCCGAATGGGTTGTAGCAACGCACGCGTGTGGACAGGCTGAAAACGATCTGGTCGTGCTGGCGACGCACCGCGACACAGGAGCGGAACTGCAGGTGGCGATCATCGGCCCCCAGCAACACCTGCTGCGCGTCTGCACTGCCGGCGCTGGCCAATACCGGGAAGCGCTGTGCAAAGCGTTGCCCGGGTGTGTCGTTCAGCAGCGACGAAACCGGACAACCCAGCGGCGATGTGCGCAGCCGAAGTGGACGCGCCAGCAAGTTGCGCAGACGCATCAGGCCGCTGATGCTGCTGGCGGGTTGGTTCATGAAGGCTGTCAGCAGCAGTACCAGCAACTGCTCGGTGCCAATGGCAGGAAGCCAACGCTGATCGATCTGCAGTTGCACACAGTCCTGGTGATGGTAGTGCGGCAGTTGCGCGGCCAGCAGTGAATCGTCCGGCAGCGCGCGCAGGCTGCGTGCCTGCAGTGGCGGCAGTCCGTGGCGGGCACTGCCGGAGCGTGGAAAGCGCTGCAGCAGCGCCTGCCGCAGCCGGCCGACATGGTGGCGAAGCGGTGTGCAGGCTGCAGCTGCCCAGGCATGGCCGGGAAGTGGATCGAAGCCGAGCATGTGGGTTGGTACTGCCGGACTGTAGGGCGTGGCGTGCCGCAGTGTGTGCCGCAAGGCTTCGGGCATCAGCTCGGTCAGGCTGGCAAGATCGGCGTCGCCGCGCATGACCTGCGCATGCAAGTCCTTATCCAGTGCGCCGCCGGTTTCGTCGGGGTGACAGGACACCGCGAACAACGCCGGGTGCCTGCCATTGCCATGCAGTGGCTGGAACTGATGCCAGGTATTGGCAGCCATGCGCACGGTGAACAGGCAATCTGCAGGCACTTCGACATGCTGCAGACCGGCGAGCGCTGCTTCGGTGCTGCCCAGGCGCGTATCGGCGGGGATGAAACGCAGACGCGCGCCACCGCTGCCACTGATTGCGGTGAACAGACGTGGTGCCGCATGCCGGTGGAAAGGATGGCCGTTGCCACCGACGGAGAACGTATACAGCGCAGCAGGGTCGCCTGCGTCCAGGTCAGGTGCGGACAGCCGTGCGGAGGGCTCATCCAGGGCGTCATTGAAGTGCGGGTGGCGGGCCTGCAATGCACCGGCACTCAGTGCCAGGGAGTCGCCAGCGCCTACGCCCAGTTGTGTCAGCAGCGTGACTTCCACTACACGACGGCCATCGGCGGTGGTGATTGATGCATGGGGGAAACTGCGTTCACGGCGGCTGCGACTGCGGTCCATGCGGGGCCTCGGTGTGCTCAGGTAGCGGGCTTGGTCTTGCGCTTGGCGTTGCTTCGCGATTCGCGCTGCAACGGGCCGGCCGTTGGGCAAACCTCGAAGGCGAAGCGGCTCAAGGTATTGACAAGGTTGTCTGGGGTAAGCCGGTAGAAAACAAACTGGCCGCGACGCTCGCTGATGACCAGGCCAGCGGCCGCAAGAACGGAGAGATGGCGCGAGATGGCCGGTGCGCTCATCGCGAAGCGCTGACCGATTTCTCCGGCGGTGAGTTCCTGCGCCGACAGATAGGCCAGAATCTCCCGGCGTGGGCGCGAGGCAAGGGCTTCAAAAATCTGGTCGGCAGGCATGGTAAATCAATTAACTAATTCGTTAATTAATTAATTGCATGAATAACCCGCCACGTCAAGCGACACAAATGTAGTGCCGAGCCATGCTCGGCAGAGGGATTACCGGTAAAGCCCCTGCCGAGCATGGCTCGGCACTACAGGTACGGTGGCCGGCTTACTTGATGATCCGCACCGGCAGCGGAATGTTGCACAGGTCGATATGGCCAGCCGCGCGCTTGTAGAAGCCGTCGACGCGATTGCGGCGCGCTTCCACCGCATCGGCGAAGGTCTTGGAATCGGTGCGCAGCACCTGCAGTTTCACCCGTTGTGCTTCCGGCAACTCGCTGGCCAGGGTGATCGCCTTGATCGGCGTGCGCTGCGCGGCGTCCTCATAGAAGCCCATCGGCTCGGGTCCACGCGTGATCGTGCTGAGCAGCTCCATGCCCTTGAGCACGCGACCAACCAGGGTGATGTTGCGGTCCAGCTGGCGTGGTGATTGGCCGGTAACCACATAAAGCTCGGCGCCCAGGCTGCTGTCTTCATCATTGTTGCGGCCTGCGCCGACGGCGCCGTAGCAATGCGCCAACCAGGCGTTCTGGCCATCACTGCCCACAGCGAAGTCGCCGACAAAACCGGTCTTGGCGGCCCAGCCATCGCGGTCGGGCAGGGCAGTGAATTCCAGGCCGGCAACGGGGCGCTGGAACTCCGCCGGCAGATGGGATTTGGCGCTGCCCATCGACTTGGCCTTGGCCGCATCGTCGGCATCGGCATCGCCGAACTGGACGACGAAGTTGTCCTGCGAGCGGTAGATGCTCAGGCCATCCCAGAAGTGCTGCTTGGCCAGGGTGCGGATATTGCCTGCGTGTTCGGGCGCGAACTGGGGCGCCAGTTCGATGATGACGCGGCCGCCTTCCAGGTCCATGTACACGGTGTTTTCGGCGGCCGGGGTGTGCCAGTCACTGGCCGGCGCGGCGTCGATGATCTCCTGCGCGCTGCGGTACTTGGCGGGGGCGTCAGCGGCCAGCAGCGGCAGCGGGGACAGCGACAGGGCCAGCGCGAGCAGGCAGGGACGTAGCGTCATCGGGCGCATTCCAGTTGGGTGTGGCCTGATTCTGCGCGATTGCGCAGCGTGCCTGCCAGCGCCATGACGGCGGTGGGGGTGACTACCGGCACATTCGCTATAGCGAACTAAACACTAGTGTTTGCTTCAGGCTAGTCGGCAGGAGTGAAGGCCATGACTGAATTGGATGCGCATCTGCGCAAGTTCCAGAAGGAATTGAGCACAGGCACGGTGTCGCTGGCATTGCTGGCGGTGTTGGCCAAGGCCCCAGAGCCGCTGTACGGCTATCTGATCGCCAAGGAGCTGGAGCGGGTTGGCGATGGGGTGCTGAGCGGCAAGCAGAGCGCGCTGTACCCGGTACTGCGCAACCTGGAGGGCGCCGGCCTGCTGGAGAGTTATGTCGAGCCATCGGTGGCGGGACCACCGCGGCGCTACTACCGCATCAATGACGACGGTCGCGCCGCGTTGCGGCAATGGATCGCTGCCTGGAACGCCACCCGCGACTCGGTCGAGTCGGTACTGGAAGGAATCAAGTGATGAATACCGAATACAACGCACGAGCGCTGCCCACGACCATCCCCGAGTACCTGGAGCAACTGCGTGCTGCCTTGGCTGGCGCGGACCCGGCAATGATCCAGGATGCGCTGTACGACGCCGAGGAGTACCTGCGTTCGGAGCTGGCCGAACAGCCGGGCAAGGGCGAGGCCGAAGTGATTGCCGGGGTAGCCGGCAGCTATGGCGCACCCGAGGAAGTTGCGGAGATCTACCGCGAGACCGAAGTGACGGTGAACCGTGCCTTGCGCACGCCGCGTCCAGCGGCGCGGCCGGCTCCTGCGCCTGAAGCGGCGGCAGCACAGTCCGCTGACTCGTCTGCGGAGCCCCTCGCAGCTGCGCCGCTTCGCGAGCCTGCGCCACGCTCCCTGGTAGCGCGTTTCTTCGGTGTGGCGATGGACCCGCATACCTATGGCGCGCTGTTCTACATGCTGTTGTCACTCGCCACCGGCACGTTCTTCTTCACCTGGGTGGTGACCGGTTTGTCACTGTCGGTATCGCTGCTGATCCTGATCATCGGCATCCCGATCCTGCTGTTGTTTCTGGGCTCGGTGCGGGTGTTGTCGCTGGTCGAAGGGCGCCTCATCGAAACCATGCTGGGTGTGCGCATGCCGCGCCGCCCGGCCTATACGGACCGGAGCCAGGGTTGGCTGCAGCGCATCGGTGCGATGTTCTCGGATGGGCGCACCTGGCTGACGATGCTGTACTTCGTGCTGATGCTGCCGCTGGGGATTCTGTACTTCACCCTGGCAGTAACCTTGCTGTCGACGTCGTTGGCGCTGGTATTCGCACCGCTGGTGGCATTGCTGACAAATTTGCCGGTTGGGATATGGATCGACGGCGTCAATGTCGGCACTCCGTTCTGGATGTGGCCGGTGTCGGTGGGTGCAGGCGTGTTGCTGCTTTTCGGCACCCTGCATCTGGCGCACGGTATCGGCAAGCTGCACGGGGCGATGGCCAAGCATCTGCTGGTGCGGCTGTAAGCAAGCTGCAGTGAGTGAATGCAGACGAGGGCGCCGCCGGCGCCCTCGTTTTTTTGTAGTGCCGAGCCATGCTCGGCAGAGGCCTTCCCGGTAACGCCCCTGCCGAGCATGGCTCGGCACTACCGGTGCCAGCCCCTCTCCCGTTTACGGGAGAGGGGTTGGGGTGAGGGCGGCTTTTTGGGCGTTACCGGTAAGGCCCCTGCCGAGCATGGCTCGGCGCTACGGCTTGTCAGCGTTGGGCGCGGCGGCGCAGCGGGGTGACGTTGCTGCTGGCTTTCTTTGGTTTCTTTGCCGCTGGCTGCGTGGACTGGGCGCTGAAGAAGTCGCGCATCTTCGGGTACACCACTTCGCGCCAGCGGCGGCCGCTGAAGATGCCGTAATGGCCGGCGCCTTCTACGATGAAATGGTCGCGGCGCGAGGCCGGGATACCGGTGCACAGTGCCTGCGCGGCTTCGGTCTGGCCGAGCCCGGCGATGTCGTCCAGCTCGCCTTCGATGCTAAGCAGGGCGGTGTCGCGGATTGCCGACGGGTCGACGTGCTCACCGCGCACATACCACTCGCCGCGCGGCAGCAGGAACTCCTGGAACACCACGCGGATGGTGTCCAGATAGAACTGCGCCGGCATGTCCAGCACTGCGTTGTATTCGTCGTAGAAACGGCGATGCGCGTTGGCATCGTCCAGATCGCCCTTGACCAGGTCGGTATAGAAATCCCAGTGCGACATCAGATGGCGGCTGGGGTTCATCGACATGAAACCAGCGTGCTGCAGGAAGCCCGGATAGACGCGGCGGCCCTGGCCCGGATACGGCGCCGGAATGGTGTGGATGACGTTGTTCTCGAACCACGACATCGGATTGCGAGTGGCCAGATTATTGACCGCGGTCGGGCTGCAACGGGCATCGATCGGGCCGCCCATCATCACCAGCGAACGCGGCGTGGCTTCGCCACGGCTGGCCATCAACGACACCGCAGCAAGTACCGGCACAGTCGGCTGGCAGACGCTGACCACGTGCACGTTGTCGGCGCCGAGGTGGCGGATGAGCTCCTGCACGTATTCGATGTAGTCGTCCAGGCCGAACTCGCCCTGTTCCACCGGCACCATGCGCGCATCGACCCAGTCGGTGACGTAGACGCGGTGGTCGCGCAGCAGGGTGCGCACGGTATCGCGCAGCAGCGTGGCGTGGTGGCCGGACAGCGGCGCCACCACCAGCACGATGGGCTGTGCCAGCAGGGCTTCGACCTTGGAGGTTTCGTTGCTGTGGCGCTTGAAGCGCAGCAACTTGCAGAACGGCTTTTCGACCTCGGTCAGCTGGGCGATAGGCACGATCTCGCCATCAAGTTCCAGCTCGTGGATGCCCCATTCGGGCTTCTCATAATCCTTGCCGAGGCGGTGGAACAGCTCGTTCATCGCCGCAAAGCGATCAGCGCCCGGCATCGACGACCACCAGTGGCCCGAATTATTGAAGAACGCCGCATTGGCCTGCGCCTGGTGAACCCAGGGCGCAAGCAGATTGCGGGTCAATTCATGCAGTTGATAAAGCATGACGTCCCAATATGTACAGTCATATGATGCTGTGCAGCATAGCGCACTATCGCAGAGCGGGCGTTAAGCAGGTATCGGCCTTTAGTCGGAGCTTTCCAGGGCGGCGATGTCCTCGCTGAACGCCGGCGCCAGCCAGCAATGCGAGCCGACCGCGCGGAAGCCCACCTCGCGCAGCTGCCGCCTGTACCAGCGGGCAGGGCGCTGCTGGAAACCTTCATGGTCGCCATGGAACTCGTCCTCGGCGGTGAACAGCTCCAGGAAGGCGACCCCGCCGCACAGCTCGGCCAGACCGGGCAGGCCTTGGCGCAGCTCACGGTTTGGCACGTAATGGATCACGTCCGAGCAGACCAGCAGGTCCACCGGCGCGCAGGGCCGCAGCCATTGGAAGTCGCCGAACCTGGCCAGGTGCAGGTTGCGGGTACGGCCATAGCGGCGCACCGCATACTCGCTGCTGTCAAAGCCCATGTACTGCAGCTTGGGCCGCAGCTTCAGCAGGGGCGCGCGCCAGGCCGCTTCGCCGGCGCCGATATCGAGCACGCTGCGGATCGGGCGCTCCAGGTAATACTCGGCCGCGGCCACGGCCAATTGCACCTTGCGCGCCAGGCGCGCCGGGCCGCCGATATCGTCGCGGCGGTACCAGCGTTGGAAGTAGTCGGCGTCGTACTGCTTGTCCTGCATGTGCGTGTCTTGTGCGGATGGGCGAAAATGGCGCTCATCCTACGCCGCCGATGGAGCCAGCGCATGCAGTCGTACTTTTGGGTAAAAACCTTCCACCTTGTTTTCGTGGTGGCGTGGATGGCGGCGGTGTTCTACCTGCCGCGGATCCTGGTCAACATCGCCGAGGCGGCGGGCCAGCCGCCGGTGGTGGAGCGCCTGCAGTTGATGGGCAAACGCCTGTATCGCTTCGGCCACGTGATGTTCGGCATTGCCTTCATTCTGGGGCTGGTGCTGTGGCTGGGCTACAAGGTGCTGCCGGAGTTCCCGACCATGGTGGCGCCGGGCGCTGCCGGTTGGCTGCATGCCAAGCTGGGCCTGGTGGTGCTGCTGCTGGTGTATTTCACCTTCACCGGCCGCTGGTTGAAGGGGACCATCAAGGGCAAGGCCTTGCCGTCCTCGGGCGCGCTGCGCTGGTTCAATGAGCTGCCGCTGGTGCTGTTCATTGCGATTGTGTATCTGGTGCTGGCCAAGCCTTTCTGAGTTTTTTTGGGGGGCTGCGAAGATCAAAAACACCCCTCCCAACCCTCCCCTTGGCTGCGCCAAAGGGAGGGCTCAAGCTCTGCCCCCTCCCTTGCGCGTAGCGCAGGGGAGGGTTGGGGAGGGGTAGGCTTCAAGCGCTACCGCCCCCGCAATGCCTCTGCGAACTGCGCATAGGCAAACACATCGTTGTGAGCGGCCTCCGCGATGGTTACTTCCTGCGCCACGCCGGGCTGGAATTGCTGCAGCAACCGCAACGAACTCGCATTCGGAATCACTTCGTCCCTGCCGGCGATGATCAGCGTGGTGGGCGCGCTGATCCGCGCTGCGTGACGCCATGAATCGTAGTGATCGCGTAACAGCAGGCGCACCGGGAAGGCCGGGAACATGCGCGCAGCCAAGCCGCCGATGCTGTCGTAAGGCGTGATCAAGACCAGGCGTTGAACGGGGCGCGCAGCAGCGAGTTGTACGGCGACGCCCGAGCCCAGGCTGCGGCCAACCACGACAATGTCGTTTGCTTGGGCGTTGCTGGTGCCGTCATAGAGCGCGAACGCATCGCCAACAAGTGTGGCTTCGGTCGGTGAGCCGCTGCTGCCACCATAGCTGCGGTAGTGCATGGCATGGATGGCGGCTGCGGGAAATGCCTGCTGCAACATAGGCAGCGCCTGCGAGACGTCTTCGGCGTTGCCGCCGAAATACAGTACGAGCTGGGTGCTGTGCTGTCGGTTGCTGGACACGATGATGTCCGCATCGCCGCGTGGCAGGGTCCAGTGCGGTACATCGGCAGTGCGCGGTGCCGGGTGGTAAAGCATGCCGCGTGCATTGAAGGCGAGCAAGGCGCAGGTGATCAGGTACGTGCTGGCAAGCAGGCTGATGACGATCAACAGGATTTTCAGGCTGGTGATCATGCTGCTTGACCTCGCCGGGGAGGGGGGAAGGCAGGTGATGCGGTCCGTTTGCCTATCGCGTCGCCACAATCCGATGCCAGCGCGCAGGCGCCGGAGACGTTTGTAGGAGCGGCGTCAGCCGCG
Source organism: Stenotrophomonas sp. STEN240 (assembly GCF_056756175.1). Lineage (NCBI taxonomy): Bacteria > Pseudomonadati > Pseudomonadota > Gammaproteobacteria > Lysobacterales > Lysobacteraceae > Stenotrophomonas > Stenotrophomonas sp. STEN240. The sequence continues at coordinate 16,488 of NZ_JBRRBO010000036.1, forward strand.
AAGCAAGTACATCATCAGATGGCATGGGTGCCAAGGGCTTTGGTAGGGTCAGCTTCGCGGCTGACGCCGCTCCCACAAGCCAACAGGAGGGCTCAGCCCGCCGGCGCCAGCTGCCGTAGTTCCTTGCGTGCGGCATCGATCCAGGTGCGTTGCGCCTGCTGGTAATAGCGTGGCGAGGTTTCGGCACGGTCGAGGATGTTCTGCAGCTGCTTGGCAGCATCATCGTCGCGGCCGGCGCGTTTGAGCAGCAGGGCATAGCGCAGGCGTGCTTCCTCACCCGGGTAGCCACCGATCAGTGCTTCGTACTCGTGCACGGCAGCCGCGATGTCAGCACTGTCTTCCACCGTGCGTGCGTACAGCAGGTGGCCGTCATGCGAGCGGAAACTGGGATTGGCGGCGATCAGCGCTTCAAGCGTTCTGCGCGCCTGTGCTGGCTGTTGCAGGCCGTACTGGGCTTGGGCCAGGCCCAGCATCAGGTCGGGGTCTTCGCGGTGCAGCCCGCGCAAGGCACCTTCGTACAAAGCCGCGGCCTCGGCGTATTCGCCACGGCCCAGGTGTTCCTGGGCCAGGCGCATGCGGTTGTCGGGTGTATCGGATACGCGCAGGCGCTGGCCAGCCGCACGCTTGCTGCGCTGCGGGTCGATCTGGTCGCGGACCTGGCGCAGGCCGCGGCGTGCGCTGGGGTTGTTGCGCAGCTCAGGCAGTACTTCGGCGATGAAATAAATCAGCACCGCCAGGTACGAAAAGACCAGCAGGATGAAAACCCAGTACAGCGGCCGCCCGGTGCGCACGACGTGTACGCAGCAGGCAACCTGCAGGACCAACGAAAGCAGAATGATCGGACTCATCCCTGTGTCCCCGATGTGGAAGCGGCTCAGGCCGCTTCGTAGGCACCGTAGCTGCGCAGGCGGGTATAGCGCCGTGCCAGCAGTTCCTCGACCGACAGCTTCTCCAGCATGTCCAGCTCATTGAGCAGCACGGCTTTCAAACGCTTGCCCATCTGGGTCGGGTTGCGATGCGCGCCGCCGATCGGCTCGCGGATCACCTTGTCGACCAGGCCCAGGCTCTTCAGGCGCGGGGCGGTCATGCCCAGCTGTTCGGCGGCATCCTTGGCCTTGCCGGCGTCCTTCCACAGGATGGAGGCGCAGCCTTCCGGGCTGATGGTCGAGTAGACGCTGTATTCCAGCATCAGGGTACGGTCGCCCACGCCCAGTGCCAGCGCGCCGCCGGAGCCGCCTTCGCCGATCACGGTGCAGATCACCGGCACCTTCAGCTCGGCCATTTCCATCAGGTTGCGGGCAATGGCTTCGGACTGGCCGCGCTCTTCGGCATCGATACCCGGCCAGGCGCCGGCGGTGTCGATCAGGGTCAGCACCGGCAGGCCGAAGCGCTCGGCCATCTTCATCAGGCGCAGCGCCTTGCGGTAACCCTCGGGCTTGGGCATGCCGAAGTTGCGGCGGACCTTTTCCTTGGTGTCGCGGCCTTTCTGGTGGCCGATCAGCATCACCGAGCGGCCGCCGATACGGGCCAGGCCGCCAACAATGGCCTTGTCGTCGGAGAAGGCGCGGTCGCCGGCCAGTTCCTGGAACTCATCGCAGAAGATGCGGATGTAGTCGAGCGGGTAGGGGCGCGACGGGTGGCGGGCCACCTGCAGCACCTGCCACGAGGACAGGTTGCGGAAGATCTGGGCAGTACGCAGGCGCAGCTTGTCTTCCAACGCCTTGACCTCGGCATCGACATTGACCGCCGGCCCAGCGCTGGCATTGCGCAGGTCCTTGATCTTGGATTCCAGATCGGCGATGGGTTGCTCGAAATCGAGGTAATTCGGATTCATCGGAAACCGTCAGCAATGAAAGGGGGGAAGTGTAGCCGAACGCGCCGTATCAACCCGTACGCGTCCGTCCGGACAATCAGTTGGCCCAAGGCGGGCTGTACTTGACCTTGACCCGGCGTACGGCCGGATCTTCACGCAGGGCGTCCAGCAGTTTGGGCGTGACCCGTACCGAGCCGCTGCTACCCAGGTCCAGCATGCCGGCGATGCTGCCCGGCTTGCCGTTGAGCAGCAGGTCCAGCCGCAACGGCGTGCGGCCGGGGCGGTGCGCCGCCAGCAGCGCGTCGATACGCTGCCAGATCGGGCCGCCACGGCCATCGACGCGCATCGACAAGCGCAGGGCGTGGTCGGCGCAGAGCTGCTCGTAGTCCCAGCACTGGCGCATGCGTAGGGCATAGCCGCCATTGAACTCGTCCTCGCGCAGGCCGCCCTTGACCACCAGGATGCGGTCCTTGGTCATCAGATGGCCAAACTCGGCCAAGCCATCGGAGAACGCGCTGCATTCAACCCGGCCCTTGCCGTCTTCCAGCGTCACAAAGACCTGGCTGTCGCCCTTGCGGCGTACACCAATGACCATGCCGGCCAGGATCACCGGGGATTCCTGGCGCCAGGCACGCTTCTCGCCGTCCTTGGAGGGGAAGGCTGGTGCAATCAGCTTGTCCAGGCCGCCGAGGTCGGTGCCGACCAGTTCCTTGACGTCATCGGCATACGGGTCGAACGGGTGGCCGCTGAGATAGAAGCCCAGCGTTTCGCGCTCGCCGTTGAGCAGCTGTGCCAGCGGCCATTCCTTGCTCTCGGGCAGGTCAAGCTGGCTGGCGGTGGTGACCGGGTCCGGTGCGCCGAACAGCGAGTTCTGCCCGGAGGCTTTTTCGCGCGCGATCTGCTCGGTGGCCTTGATCACCTCCGGCAGCTGCAAGGCCAGGGTTGCGCGGTTCTTGCCGACGCCGTCGAAGGCGCCGCAGTTGATCATGGCTTCCAGCGTGCGCCGGTTGAGCTTGCCCGACTCCACGCGCGCGCAGAAATCCAGCAGTGAGGCATATTCGCCGCCGCGCTCGCGTTGTTCGACCACGGCTTCGCACGCGCCCTGGCCGACGCCCTTGATCGCACCCAAGCCGTAGCGGATGGTGTCGGCGTTGGCCGCCTCGAACATATAGGCCGAGTCGTTGACGCGCGGCGGCAGCACGGTCAGGCCGAGGTTCTTCACCTCGGCCAGGAAGCCCACCACCTTGTCGGTGTTGTCCATGTCCGAGGACAGCGTCGCGGCCATGAACTCGGCCGGGTAATGACGCTTGAGCCAGGCGGTCTGGTAGCTGACCAGTGCGTAGGCCGCAGCATGCGACTTGTTGAAACCGTAGCCGGCGAACTTCTCCATCAGGTCGAAGATTTCGTCGGCCTTGGGGCCGTCGACGCCGCCGGTGGCCGCACCTTCGCGGAAGATCTCGCGGTGCTTGGCCATCTCCGCCGGCACCTTCTTGCCCATCGCACGGCGCAACAGATCGGCGCCGCCCAGCGAGTAGTTGCCGACGATCTGTGCCATCTGCATCACCTGCTCCTGGTACACCATGATGCCGTAGGTGTCTTTCAGGATGGCTTCGGTGCGCGGATCGGGATAGATGATTTCTTCCTGGCCGTGCTTACGCGCGTTGAAGGAGGGAATCAGGTCCATCGGGCCGGGACGGTACAGCGACACCAGCGCAATCAGGTCTTCGAAGCGGTCGGGCCGCGCGTCCTTCAGCAGGCGGCGCATGCCCGAGGATTCGAACTGGAACACTGCACCGGTATTACCGTTGGCGAAGATGTCCTTGTAAGTCGGGGCATCGTCGAGCGGGATGTGGGCGATATCGACCGGCGGAATGCCGGCGCGCTCGTGGCGCTTGTTGATCGCCTTCACCGCCCAATCAATGATGGTCAGCGTGCGCAGGCCGAGGAAGTCGAACTTCACCAGGCCCACTTCTTCGACGTCGTTCTTGTCGAACTGGGTGACTGGATTGCGGCCGATGCCGCCTTCGTCATGTTCGGCGTACAGCGGGCAGAACTCGCTCAGCGGCTCCGGCCCGATCACCACGCCGCCGGCATGCTTGCCGGCGTTGCGGGTCAGGTCTTCCAGCTGCAGGGCCAGATCGATCAGGTCGCGGACGTCGTCTTCGGATTCGTAGCGCTGGATCAGCTCGGCCGAGGCCATTTCCGAATTCGCGCCTTCCTTGCCCTTGCCCAGTGCATCCTTCAGGTGGATGCCCAGGATGTTGGGAATCAGCTTGGAAACGCCATCGACCAGGCCGTACGGGAAGCCCAGCACGCGGCCGGTATCACGCACCACTGCCTTGGCCGCCATGGTGCCGTAGGTGATGATCTGGCTGACGCGCTCGCGGCCGTACTTGCGCGCGACGTAGTCGATCACCTCGTCGCGGCGGTCCATGCAGAAGTCGATGTCGAAGTCGGGCATCGACACGCGTTCGGGGTTGAGGAAGCGCTCGAACAGCAGGTTGTAGGGCAGCGGGTCCAGATCGGTGATCTTCAGCGCCCAGGCCACCAGCGAGCCAGCACCGGAACCACGGCCGGGGCCGATCGGAATGCCCTGGTTCTTGCCCCACTGGATGAAGTCGGCAACGATCAGGAAGTAGCCGGGGAAGCCCATCTTGATGATGGTGTCGAGCTCGAACTCCAACCGCGCGTTGTAATCCTCGCGGGTCATGCCGGCCGCCAGCGGGTGCACCTGCAGGCGTTCTTCCAGGCCGTCGCGCGAGATCTTCTGGATCCAGGTGTCCAGGGTCTGATCGTCGGGCACCGGGTAGTTGGGCAGGAAGTAAGTGCCCAGCCGCATCTCGACGTTGCAGCGCTCGGCCAGCGCCAGCGTGTTGTCGATGGCGTCGGGGATGTCGGCGAACAGCTCGCACATCTGTTCCGGCGTTTTCAGGTATTGCTCGCGGCTGTACTCGCGCGGCCGTTTGGGGTCGTCGAGCACGCGGCCGGTGGAAATACAGACGCGCGCTTCGTGCGCCTCGAAATCATTGGGCGACAGGAAGCGCACATCGTTGCTGGCAATCACCGGCAAGCCACGTTGGCCGGCAGCCATCAGCGCGAACTGGTTGAAGGCTTCTTCACCATCGCGCTTGGTGCGGGTCAGTTCCAGATGCAGGCCATCGCCGAATACGCGCTGCCAGTCGGCGAGCTGCTGCTCGGCCAGATCGTGGCGGCCCTCGGCGGCCAGGCGCCCGGCCAGGCTGTGGCGGCCGGCCAGTGCAAACAGGTTCTTGCAGCCGTCCTTCAGCCATTGCGGATGCACGGCGACGCCGCCTTCGTTGCGGTGGCCTTCCATCCACGCGCGGGTCAGCAGCCGCGACAGGCTCAGATAGCCTTCGCGGTCGCGGCACAGCAAGGTCATGCGCCAGGGGTCCTGGCCTTCCTCAGCAATGAGCAGGTCGGCACCGGCGATGGGCTTGATGCCCACGCCTTCGGCGGCCTTGTAGAACTTGACCAGCGCGAACAGGTTGTTCAGGTCGGTGACCGCCAGCGCAGGCGCCTTCATTTCGACCGAACGGCTGAGCAGGTTGGGTTGCTTGGCCTTCTTCGGATCAGCCTGATCCGGTTTGGCGGGCACGCGGATGGTGGAGTCCACCATCGAGAATTCGGTGTGGACGTGGAGATGGACGAAACGGGAAGAAGTAGACATGCGGGGCCAGAGTTATGCCGATGCAGGGTAGCGACGGGGGCGGGGTGGGGCAAGGCTTGACATGCCCCGCCGCGCTCGCCGGCCCGGCGCCTGGCCCCTGCCAGCAGGCCGCCAGCCTTGCGCCGGCGTTGGCGGCAGTGCCGGCAACGCCCGGCCCGTGGGGCCCCAGCATGCGCGCGGTCGTTCTGGCTGGGGCCGGAGGGTGTTGCGGTCAGTGGATGCGGAAGTAGGTAAACGGTTCAGGTGCATAGCTGCCTTCACGGACCCTGCGCTGGTGCTCATGCAGCCGGGCTTCGATCTCACGCAGCTCCAGCCAGCTGCTGCGGTTGAAGGTGATCGCATCGTCGCTGCGGCCCTGGCGTTCGGCCTCCAGGTGGCGCAGGCGCTGGTAGTCGACGAAGTTGGCGACCTCGGTGGCCAGTTTCGGCCAGGCGGTGTCGATCACGATGGCCAGGTCCAGATGGCCTACGCCCGGGACGGTGTCGGGGATCAGTTGCCGGCTGGCATGAAGATAGGCAACCACCAGCTTGAGTTCGCGGCTGATATCGGCGTTGGGCTCCCAGTCGCGGTCCTGCAGCAGCTGTTCCAGCAGATGGGCGTGCCGTATCCGCTGCTGGATGCACGGCGACGGCACGTCGCCTGAGGCAACGTCGTTCAGGCTGCGGGCGGCGGTGGCCAGCTGGTCGGTCTGCAGCGGCGGTTGCGCGCGGCCCAGCAGCGCCAGGAAGCCGTTGAAGTATTCGACTTCACGCGGAACCAACAAATAGTCGTTGACGTGATTGCGGCGGTGCGGGACGCCGGACGGGAACCGGTCCAATACCTGCGGCAGCGGAAGGCGGGAGTCGGGGATGGCGTACATGGTGTTGCTCCTGCGGGGGGAGGGGCGTCCGTGAAGGTGGGACGCAGCGCCAGCATCCGCTTGGGCGTAGCATTGGTCATGATGGCAGGCGGAGCCTTCAGACAGTCATTGCGCTGGTTTCTGAGGAATTCATGAGGGCTTGCCGATGGGTGCGGTCGAAGACCCTGGTGACACAGGTCAATTGCTCCATCGCTATCGTTTTGACGGCATCGTGGTGGACACGGTGGCGCATACGCTCAGCCGTGACGGCAAGTTCCTGTCGGTGGAGCCCAAAGCGTTCGCGGTGTTGTTGCTGCTGCTTCGTCACGCCGATGAATTGCTGGTGCGCGACCAACTGCTTGATGCGGTCTGGGGCCACCGACATGTCACTCCGGGCGTACTGACCCGGGCCATCGCCCAGTTGCGTTCCGCGCTGGATGACCATTCGCACGAGCCGCGCTACATCCAGACCCAACATGGCTTGGGCTATCGCTTCATCGGCACCTTGCTGCCGCCGGAGCCAGCCGCTGTCGAAGCCTCGGCTGCGCCGCCGGTCGCCGATTCAGATGTGGCCGGTGCCGACGCCACGACTGAGTTGAATGCGGAGGCCACCGCCGAAGCGGACCCGCCGCGCGAACCGTTGCCACGGCACCGGTTTCTGCAATGGTGGCGGGAGGCACCGCGGCTGTCGTTGCCGACGTGGCTGCGGTCGCGGGCATTGCTGATCGGCGCCGGCTTGCTGTTGCTGATGCTGCTGGTCGCTGCAGTTTGGTGGTGGAGCCGCAGTCCGGTGGTGGCCGGTGCTTCCATCGCGGTCATGCCATTCAGCAGCCTCAGCGATGATGCGGCCGATCGCTATTTTGCCGACGATCGCTATTTTGCCGATGGGCTGGCGGTGGAGATGCACGATGCGCTGACCAATGTGCCCGGCTTGAAAGTGGCAGCGCGGCAGCTCACCGCCGCGGGCAATGGCGACGCCGAAGGCGACGATGTGCGGCGGATCGGGCAGCGGCTGGGAGTGGCGACCTTGCTCGATGCGAGTGTGCGCCGCGAGGGTGGGCGGGTAAGGATCAGTGCGCGGCTGTCCGATACGAATACCGGTTTCACCCTGTGGGCGGAAACCTATGATCGCCAGATCAATGATGTGTTCGCGCTGCAGGGCGAGATAGCCAACAAGGTGGTGCACGCCTTGCTGGGTCATCTGCCGGGGAAAACATCCGGGATCGCCCAGCGGCTTACCCCGACCAACGACGTCAACGCCTACGACGCCTATCTGCGTGGGCTGGCGTTGTTGCAACGCCCCGTTGGCGAGGCCGGCAATGAGCGGGCAATGGCGGCGTTTACCCAGGCGTTGGCGATCGACCCGCATTTTGCGCGAGCGCAGGCCGGCATCTGCCGCGCGCAGATCGCGCGCCTGGAAGGGGTCAGCGACGCGGAGGCGTTTACCCGCGCGCGACAGGCCTGCGCGCGGGCGCAGGCAATGGACCCGGATCTGCGCGAGGTAAGCCTGGCGATGGCGGAAATCGCCCGGGTCAGTGGCCAGAACGAACAAGCGCTGCGGCTTTACCAGCAGGTCATCGACGACCCGGCACTGCGCGCCGATGGGCTGGTCGGGCAGGCCCGCACCTATGCCGCGCTCGGCCAGGAGAAACAGGCCCTGCAGGCCTTCCAGCAGGCGATCGCGGCGCGGCCCAGCGATGCGCAGATCTTCCGCCTGCTCGGCTACCACCATTGGCTGCGCGGCGATGTGCCCAAGGCGATAGATGCGTTTGTCACCGCCACCGTGCTGCAGCCGGAGGACAGTCGCTTGTGGGGCAGCCTGGGCGGCTTGTATCTGGCCCAGGGCGACACCGTGCAGGCCGGGCACGCGTTCAACATGTCCTTGTCTATCGAGCCCAATGCCGGTGCGTTGACCAACCTCGGCACGATGAAATTCGATCATGGCGAGTACGCACTCGCCGCTGAACTGTTCCAGCAGGCAACCATGCTGGAGCCGGAAGACTATCTGCACTGGGGCAATCTGGCCGATGCGTTGGCCGCTGCGCCGGCTACCGCTGCGCAGGCGCAGGCGCCCTATCTGCGCGCGGCGCATCTGGCCCAGCAATACGTGGATGTGCGCCGCGACGATGCCTACGCGCTGGCGGTGCTGTCCTGGTACCGGGCCAATCTTGGCGAACGTGCGCGCGCGCTGGCCGATCTGCAGGCGGCGCGTACGCTGGGCACGCAGACAGCCGAGGTCGCGCTGTGGTGTGCGCAGACACTGACCCTGCTCGGCGACCGGCCTGGCGCGCATGGCTGTGTTGAGACCGCGTTGAAGCAGGGCATTCCGCAACAGCGCATCGATGCACTGCTGTCATTGCAGCGCTATGCGGCGGTAGGCAATGGAGAGCGGCGGGAGTGAACCGGTTTTTCCTGTCCGGGGCGGCGGACCTCATCGAGGAGTTGTCGTCATGAACTACAGAGTGTGGGTCTGTGTTGTTCTTTCCGTGGGTGTTGCGGCTTGCTGCACGCTGCCGGCAGCACCGCCAAGCGAGCCTGTACCGTGTCCGGCGAGCCCGCCGGCACAAATGCTCAAGCTGGTTTACGTAGACGTGGTGCTTGGCCCGGGAGGGCCGGTCATAACGCCGGAAACCTGTGTGGTACGCAGCGGAACCCGGGTGCTGTGGCGCACTGCGGAGAATGCGCTGGAGCCCTTCGAGTTGGCGTTCGCCGAGTCACCGGTGGATCCCGCACGTCAAGGCGTGGCGGGAAGTGATGGGCAGAAGGATTTCCTTTCCCAGCGCATGGGCCGGCGACAGGAAGTACTGATCACCGCCAAGGAAGTGAGCGCCGAAAGCGATATCAAATACGACGTGCGTATCGGCTCACATCACCTCGATCCAGGTATCAAGATCATGCCGCGTTGAGCGGCAAGGCGCGGCCTCAGCAAGGTTCCAGGCAGGCACGGACCGGGGCGAAACTGCGACGGTGCTGCGGGCACGGGCCATGTGCCCGCAGTGCGGCCATATGCAACGGCGTGCCATAGCCCTTGTGCTGGTCGAAGCCGTACTCGGGATGCTGCTGGTGCAGTTCCAGCATGTAGCGGTCGCGGCTGACCTTGGCCAGGATGGAGGCGGCCATGATGCTGCGGTCCAGTGCATCGCCGCCAATCAGTGCCTCGGCCGGGCAGGGCAGGCCCTTGGGAATCTTGTTGCCGTCGATGCGGGCCAAGCGCGCTACATGCGCCACGCCTTCCACCGCCAGGCGCATGCCCTGCATGGTGGCCTGGAAGATGTTGAGGCTGTCGATCTGCGCCACGTCGACCATGATGATCTTGTAGGCCAGAGCACGCTCGATGATGCGGTCGTAGAGCTGCTCGCGGCGCAGTGCGGTCAGCGCCTTGGAGTCGTCCAGGCCATTGAGGCGTGGCCGCTGTGGATCGAATACCACCGCTGCCACAGCGACGGGCCCGGCCAGTGGTCCACGACCGGCTTCATCGACGCCGGCATGCAGGCGGAATTCGGGGTCGGCGATTGCTGCGGGGGAGAACAGCGAGGCTTGCCCGATCAGCGACTCACCCGGCGTCGGGCGCGCACGCTTCACGGTGCAGGTCCCTTGGCGGGCCGGTTCGCAGGCTGCAGCAGGCTGGCGATGGCCACCGCCGCGCGTGCCGAGGCATCCTGGCGCAGTTGCTGGTGCAGCTGGCGGTAGTCGGCCTGCAGGCCGTCAACCTGTTCGGGATGTTCGAACCAATGGCTCACGGCGGCGGCCAGCCTGTCCGGGGTGCAGTCGTGCTGGATCAGCTCCGGCGCCAGGTCCTTGCCTGCCAGCACATTGGGCAAGGCGTAGCGGTTGACCTTGATCAGGCCCAGCGCCTTGACGATGCGGTAGGTGAGCTCGGCCACGCGGTAGCCCACCACCATGGGGCGCTTGACCAGCATGGTTTCCAGGGTGGCGGTGCCGGAGGCCAGCATCACCACATCGGCGGCGGTCATTGCTTCACGCGCCTTGCCATCGAGCAGGTGGACGCGCGCGCTGGGCAGGGCGCCGGCGCGGATCTGCTCGCTGATCAAGGCCTTGCACTTGGCATTGGCCGCAGGTACGACGATGTGCAGGTTGCGGTCTTGCTCGCACAACTGCCAGGCCGCGGCGAAGAACGGCGGGCCGAGCCGGCTCACTTCGCCAAGGCGACTGCCGGGCAGCACCGCAAGCAGCTTGGCGTGTTCGGGAATGCCCAACGCCTGGCGCGCCTGCTCGCGGTCGCTGTGCAAGGGGATCTCGTCGGCCATCGGGTGACCGACGAAGCGTGCATCGATGCCGTGACGAGCGTAGATCGGTGGTTCCATCGGGAACAGGCACAGCACCATGTCGGCGCTGGCGCCGATCTTCTCCGCACGCTTCTCGCGCCAGGCCCAGACCGACGGGCTGACGTAGTGCACGGTGCGCAGGCCGCGTTGCTTGAGCCACTTCTCCACGCCAAGATTGAAATCCGGTGCGTCGATGCCGATGAATACATCCGGTTGCCAGTCGAGCACGCGCTGCCGGAATGCCTTGCGCAGTTTCAGCAGGCGCGGCAGGTGGCGCAGGATTTCGGCCAGACCCATCAGCGCCAGTTCGCTGGCGTCGAACCAGGTTTCGCAGCCGGCATTGCGCATCGCATCGCCGCCGATACCGGCAAATTCGGCATCGGGGTAGCGTGCACGCAACGCCTTGATCAGGCCCGCGCCAAGCAGGTCGCCCGAGGCTTCACCTGCCACCAGCGCGATGCGCGGCCTGCGGCCTGCGGCAAAGCCTGTATCCCGGGTTGCGGTGCTCATCATCGCTGCAGCGGGCGCTCGCCGTGCTCGATGAAGTCCAGCATCTGCTTGACGTCATCGCTGCTGAGCGCCTGCTCGGCCAAGGCCAGCTTGGCTTCGGCCAGCGGCACGCCGGCCACGTAGATGGTGCGGTAGGCGCGCTTGATCGCGCTGATCCGTTCGGCATCGAAACCGCGACGCTTCAAGCCTTCGCTGTTGATGCCGCGCGGCCGGCCGTGGCCGTCGATGCCGACCATGGTGAACGGCGGGATGTCACCGGTGACCAATGCACCCATGCCGAGGAAGGCATGATCGCCAATGCGGCAGAACTGGTGTGCACCGGCGAAGCCGCTGATGATCACCCAGTTGCCGACCGATACATGCCCAGCCAGCGTGGTGTTGTTGGAAAACACGCAGTGATCAGCCACATGGCAGTCATGGGCGACATGCACGTAGGCCAGCATCCAGTTGTCGTTGCCGATGGTGGTGACACCACCGCCGCCGACAGTGCCGCGGCTGAGGGTGACGAACTCGCGGAATACATTGCGGTCGCCAATCACCAGCTCGGTGCGTTCGCCGCCGAACTTCTTGTCCTGCGGCTCGCCGCCGACGGCGACATGGCCGATGAAACGGTTGTCGCGGCCGATCCGGGTCGGGCCGTGGACGCTGCAGTGCGGGCCCACTTCGGTGCCGTCGCCGATTTCGACATCGGCGCCGATCAGGGTGAATGCACCCACGCGCACGCCTTGGCCGAGCTTGGCCGAAGGGTCAATGACCGCGGTAGGGTGAATCAGAGGGGCGCTGTCGCTCATCGGGTTGCTCCAGCCAGGTTATTCGCGGGTGCCGGCGCACAGCACTTCGGCGTGTGCAACGATTTCACCGTCCACCTTGGCTTCGCCGTAGTAGACCGCCATGTTGCGGATCATGCGCTTGACCTGCACGTGCAGTTCCAGCACATCACCGGGCACGACCTGCTTCATGAAGCGCACGTTGTCCACCTTGACCAGGTAGAACAGCTTGGACTGCGCGTCGCGGCCCAGGCTGAGCTGGGTGAGCACACCACCGGCCTGCGCCAGCGCTTCGATGATCAGCACGCCCGGCATGATCGGCTGGCCCGGGAAGTGACCCTGGAAGTAGGGCTCGTTGATGGTCACATTCTTGTGGGCGATGATGCGCTTGGCTTCCACATCGAGGTCGACGACCTTGTCGACCAGCAGGAATGGATAGCGGTGCGGGATCAACGTCTGGATGGTGTTGACGTCGATGGGCATCTGCAGTGGTGCGTTCATTCTTTCTCCTTGCTCACAGCCAGGATGCGCCGTGCCAGCGAATCGAGCTGCTTGAAGCGCGCGGCGTTTTTGCGCCACGTGCGGTTGTCAGTCAATGGGGTGCCGGACGAGTACTCGCCCGGTTCGGTAATTGAATTGCGCACCACCGACTTGCCGGTGATGACGACGTGGTCGCAGATTTCCAGATGGCCAACGACACCCACCGCACCGCCGAGCAGGCAGTAGCGGCCGATCTTGGCGCTGCCGGCAATGCCGGTGGAACCTGCGATGGCGCTGTGTGCGCCGATCTGTACGTTGTGTGCGATCTGCACCAGGTTGTCCACGCGCACGTCTTCGTCCAGCGTGGTGTCTTCCAGTGCGCCGCGATCGATGCAGGTATTGGCGCCTATTTCGCAGTCGTCGCCGATGCGAACGCCGCCCAGCTGCGGCACCTTGATCCAGTGGCCGTTGTCCATCGCCAGGCCGAAGCCTTCGGCGCCGAGCACGGCACCGGGATGGATGCGTACGCGCTTGCCCAGCTTGACCCGGGCAACCAGGGTGACGCGGGCCAGCAGTTCGCTGCCGGCCTCGACCACGCAGTCGTCACCGATGATGCTGCCGGCGCCGATGATGCAGCTTTCGCCGATCACACTGCGCGCGCCGATGCAGACGTGCGGTCCGATATGCGCGCTGGCCGCCACCGTCGCGCTGGGGTCGATGACCGCGCTGGGGTGGATGCCGGGCTCGCGTACTGGCACGGTCTCGAACAGTGCGCCGATCTTGGCGAAGGTGGTGTACGGGTCCTTGGCGATCAAGGCGGTGCCCGGTGCAGCCTCGGCGTCATCGGCGCGCAGCAGCACGATTGACGCCTTGCTGTCGGTCAGCTGTGCCCGGTAGCGCGGATTGGCCAGGAACGTCAGCTGCCCTGGGCCGGCGTGGGCCAGTGTGGCGACGCCATGGATGGCAACCGACGGGTCGCCGTGCACCTGCAGGCCGAAACGGTCGGCAAGTTCCTGAGCGGTATAGGTAGGAGTATTCACGCAGCAAGTTTACCGTTTGCGCCGATGGCGGTCATGCGAGCGGACGTTATCACCCTTGCGAGGCAAGGGCAGCGGGTGGGCGAGGGGCCCGAAAGTGCAGGTGTTCTGGAGGGTGCGCAGCGTTGCCACGAAAGTCAGTTTCCGCGGAGTGCAAGCGCGGGACCCTTAAAAACAAACCCCGGGAATGATTCGCTTCCCGGGGCCGGCTGAGGCGGTAAATCTGGTGTAAAGCCCCCTTTGGTAAAGGGGGCGCGCCGACAGGCGCGGGGAATCGGAAGACCGAACCGCGCCCGAAGATTGCGCCATGGCGCAATCTTCGGTACCCGGGGCTTCACCCCGGGTGAGCGGGTCAGTTCTATTTAGAACTGACCACCAAAGGTGAACTGCAGGCGCTCGATCTCATCGCCGTCTTCCTTCTTCAACGGGAAGGCATAGCTGATCGAGATCGGGCCAACCGGGGCGCGCCACAGCAGGGCGACACCGGCCGAAGCGCGCAGTTCGTTGGCCTTGAAGTTCTTGGTGCCGTTGTAGACGTTGCCGAAGTCGAAGAACGCCGAAACGCGCGCCGACGGGCTGTCGAACAGCTTCGGGAAGTAGGCTTCGATCGAGCCGACCGTCTTCACCGAACCACCCAGCGGCTGGCCGTTGTAATAGCCACCGATGATTTCCGAGCGCGGGCCCAGGGTGTTGTCTTCAAAGCCGCGCACCGAGTTGGTGCCGCCGGCGTAGAAGTTCTCGAAGAACGGCAGGCCGGTCGCGCGCACCTGGCGGTGGTTGGCGGTCGGGTTGGTGCCGCAGTCGACCACCTCGGTGGTGGGATAGGTACCAGGTACGGCCGGGGTGGTACCGGTGGCCGGCGTACCGGGGGTGCCCGGGATGTCGTTCCAGCAGATATCACGGACCTTGTCGCTGCCGTAGGAGTCGCCGTAGCCCAGTTCCAGACGCGTATTGATGACCAGCGACGGGATGATCGGCCAGTACTTGGAGAACTGGTAGCTGAGCTTGTAGTACTCCACCGTCGAACCCGGCAGCGTGGTTTCCAGGCCGAGGCGCTGGTAGGTGCCGCGGGTCGGCATGAAGTAATCGTTACGGGTGTCGCGTGCCCAGCCCAGCTCCGAACGCCAGGAGTGGAACGTACGCGTGCCGACCGCATCGATGTAATCAATGATCGACTGTGGCGTATAGCCCGAGTAAGTGGTGATCTGGTTGCTGTCGATGCCGAACATCAGCGAGAACGCATCGTTCTCGGTGATCGGAATGCCGAACACCACCTGCGCCGAACCGTTGGTGCTGTTGTACTGGGCGGTGTTGAAGTCCGAGTAATCGAGCTCGCGCCAGGACAGGTTGTAGCCCAGCGAGACGCCGTCGTCGGTGAAGTAGGGGTTGGTGTAGGAGAAGCCATAGCGCTGCAGATAGCTGCTGCGCGACGCTTCGACCGACACGCGGTTGCCGCCGCCGAGGAAGTTGTTCTGCGACAGCTGCACCGAGGTGGTCATGCCGTAGGACTGCGAATAGCCCAGGCCGAACACGAAGCTGCCCGAGGTGGTTTCCTTGACGTTGTAGACCACATCGACCTGGTCGTTGCTGCCGGTGACCGGTTGGGTCTCGACGTCGACCGACTCGAAGTAGCCCAGGCGCTGCAGGCGGATCTTGGAACGGTCGATCGCGGCCTGCGAGTACCAGCTGTTCTCGAACTGGCGCATTTCACGGCGCAAGACCTCGTCGCTGGTGCGCGAGTTGCCCTTGAACACGATGCGGCGCACGGATACGCGCGGGCCCGGCACGACCTGCATGTTCACCGCCACGGTACGGTCGGCGCGGTTGCTGGTCGGGATCGGGTTGACCTTGGCGAAGGCATAGCCAACGTTGGACAGGCTGTTGGTGATGCCGTCGGCACTGAACTCCAGCAGGGCGCGCGAGAAGGTATCGCCGCTCTTCTGGATGACCATCTTCTCCACGTCTTCCTGCGGCAGGACGGTGTCGCCGGTGACCTTGATGTCGGAAATCTTGTACTGCTCGCCCTCGGTCACGCCGGCGGTGACGAACATGTCACGCTTGTCCGGGCTGATCGAGACCTGGGTGGAGTCGATGCTGAAATCGACGTAGCCACGGTCCAGGTACCAGGAGTTGAGCTTTTCCAGGTCGCCGGACAGCTTTTCCTTGGAGTACTGGTCGTCGCGGCGGTACCACGAAGCCCAGTTGTGCTCCTTGGATTCCCACAGGTCCAGGATGTCCTCGGCCGGGAACTTCTCGGTGCCGATCAGGTTGACGTGGCGGATCTTGGCCGCCTTGCCTTCCTTGACGGCGATGGCAACGTCGACGCGGTTACGGTCCAGCGGGCTCACCGTCGGGGTGATTTCCACGTTGTATTTGCCACGGTCGTTGTACTGGCGGCGCAGCTCCTGGGTCACCCGGTCCAGACTCAGGCGGTCAAAGGTGCCGCCCTCGCTCAGGCCGATGTCGCTCAGGCCCTTGAGCAGCTGCTCGCTCTTGATGTCCTTGTTGCCGGTGACGGTCAACTTGTTGATCGCCGGGCGTTCCTTGACGGTGACGACGAGGATGTCGCCCTGGCGGTCCAGCTGCACGTCTTCGAAGAAGCCGGTCTTGTACAGCGCACGGATGGTGTCGCCGGTCTTGGCGTCGTCAACCACGTCGCCGCGTTCCACCGGCAGGTAGGTGAATACGGTGCCGGAGGAAATGCGCTGCAGGCCGTCCACGCGGATGTCGCTGGCGGTAAAGGGCTCGGCTGCCTGTGCGAGCACAGGCAGGGCCAGACCAGCAGCAAGTGCGAGGGCCAGCAAGCGGCGATTGGGAAGTCGCGTCATATCACGTCCGGTTGGAGTCGATTTCGATAATGCGTGGGTGCCGGCGTAAGACGACGACAACGGGAAAAAGTTCATCGCGGGACCAGGCTGAGAATGTCGTTGTAGAACGCCAGTCCCATCAACCCGGCCAACAGCGCCAGACCGATGTATTGGCCGGCAGCCATGGCACGCTCGCTAAGCGGGCTGCCCTTGACCAACTCGATAAGGTAATACAGCAGGTGCCCGCCGTCCAAGACGGGGATGGGCAACAGGTTGATGATGCACAGGCTCAGCGACAGCAAAGCCAGGAAATACAGGAACCAGTCCACCCCGCGTTCAGCCGAGGCGTTGGCCACCCGGGCAATGGTGATCGGCCCGGATATGTTCTTGACCGAGGCCGCCCCGGTAAGCATGCGCCGCATCATACCCAGCGAATCGCTGGCCAATTTGCCGGTTTCGCGCACGGCGGCCGGGAAAGCGGCCAGTACGCCGTATTGCTGGCGGGCGTCGTAGGCGGGGGTCTGGCCGGTGGCGAAGCCCACGCCGATCAACCAGCGCGGCTTGCCGTCCGGGCCTTGCCCGGCCTGGGGAGTCAGCTCCAGTGCAAGACGGTCACCGCCGCGTTCGACCTCGATCATGCCCGGGCCGCCACGCTGGCCAAGCTGCTGGATCAGCGGCGTGACCTGGTCGGCGCTGTCCACGCGCTGCCCATCCACGGCCAGGATCAGGTCGCCGGGCTGCAGCAGATTGGCGGCGGCCGAATCCGCCGACACCGAGTCGATCCGCGCCGGCTGTAGCCAGAACTGCCAGATGAAACCCGCCTGTACCGGCACCTGGCGTTCATCGAAGCCGGCAGGCAGCTGCGACAGCGGCAGCACCCGGGTGCGCTCGTTGTCCAGCGCGTCGCGCACGCGTACATGCGCATCCTGGCGGTCCATTGCAGCCGTGGTGAAGGCCATGCTGGCCTCGGCCCAGGTGTCGACGCTGCGGTCTTCGACCGCCAGCACCCGGTCGCCGGCGACAAAACCGGCCTGCGCGGCCATGCCGGTGGTGCGGCCGATGGTGGCCGAGTAGTCCTGGCGGCCGATCACGAACATCGCCCAGAGCAGGGCGATGCACAGGATCAGGTTGGCAATCGGGCCGGCAGCCACAATGGCGATGCGCTGCCAGACGGTCTTGTTGTTGAAGGCGAGCGCGCGTTCACCGGCCGGGACCTCGACCTCGCGTTCGTCGAGCATCTTCACGTAGCCACCGAGCGGGATGGCGGCGATGGCGAATTCGGTACCGTTGCGGTTGCGGCGGCTCCACAGCGGCTTGCCGAAGCCCACCGAGAAGCGCAGTACCTTTACCCCGCAGCGGCGGGCAACCCAGTAATGGCCGAATTCATGGAACGTCACCAGCACGCCAAGGCTGACGATCATCCACCACACAGACCCCAAAAAGTCAGCCATGGGCGCAGCTCGGTTGTAGGGTGGGATCAGACATTCGGCAGGCGGGCGATGGCGGTTTCGGTGATATGGCGGGCCTGGGCATCGGCTGCCAGCAGGGCGTCCAGTGTATCGGCCGCCACGTAAGGCAGGGTGGACAGGGTGTGCTCCACCAGCGCAGGGATCGACAGGAAGCCTATGCGCCCCTGAAGAAACGCTGAAACAGCCACTTCGTTGGCGGCGTTGAGGATGGCCGGGGCGCTGCCGCCGGCCTCCATCGCCTGCCAGGCCAGGCGCAGGCAGGGGAAGGCGTCGATGTCCGGCGCTTCGAAATCCAGCCGGCCCTGAGTCAACAGATCCAGCCCGGCGACGCCGGATTCGATCCGCTGTGGCCAGCCCAGGCCTACTGCCAGGGTGGTGCGCATGTCCGGCAGGCCAAGCTGGGCCAGGGTTGAGCCGTCGATGAACTCGACCAGCGAGTGCACCAGGCTCTGCGGGTGCACCAGCACGTCAATGCGCGAAGCGGGCACGTTGAACAGGTGGTGGGCCTCGATGACTTCCAGGCCTTTATTCATCAACGTCGCCGAATCGACCGAGATCTTCGGCCCCATCGACCACTTCGGGTGGGCAACGGCCTGCGCCACGGTCACCGCTTCCAGCTCGGCGCGGCTGCGCCCACGGAACGGGCCGCCGGAGGCGGTCAGGATGATGCGACGCACGCCGGCTTCCAGCCGCGCATCGCGTGAGCGCAGGCATTGGAAGATGGCGTTGTGTTCGCTGTCGATCGGGATGATCTCGGCGCCGGCGTCGGCTGCCTCGCGGGTCAGCAGTTCGCCGGCCAGGACCAGCGACTCCTTGTTGGCCAGCAGCAGGCGCTTGCCGGCACGGGCGGCGGCCAGCGTCGAGGACAGGCCGGCAGCACCGACGATGGCGGCAATCACCGTGTCGGCGTGGTCGCTGGCGGCCAGCGCATCAATCGCGGCGTGACCGGCGTGGGCCTCGGTCGCCAGGCCTGCGTCCTTCAGCCCATCCCGCAGGCGCGCGAACAGCGCGGGCTCGGCGATGGCGGCATGGTCGGGGCGATGCTGGCGGCACAGCGCGAGCAGGGCATCCACATTGCTGCCCGCGGCCAATACGCTGGCGCGCATCTGCTGCGGGTGGCGGGCGATCACATCCAGCGCCGAGGTGCCGATGGAACCGGTGGCGCCAAGGATGGCGACCTGACGTAAGCGAGAGGTGGACATGTTCAGAAACCGAAGATTTCCTTGCCCAGCGCAAACACCGGCAGGGCTGCAAGCACGCCGTCGATGCGATCCAGCACGCCGCCGTGGCCGGGAATGATGTGGCCCGAGTCCTTGGCGCCGGCATGGCGCTTGAGCAGGCTTTCAAACAGATCGCCCAGTACCGAGGCCAGTACCGCGACGGCGCTGACCAGCATCAGCCAGCCGAACTGCGACATCTGCACCCCGGCAAACCAGCCGAACACGCCAGCGGTGAGCAGGCCGGCAACCAGCCCGCCGAGCAGGCCTTCAATCGTCTTGTTGGGGCTGATGCGGGGCGCCAGCTTGTGCTTGCCGAAGGTGCGGCCGGCAAAGTAAGCGCCAGAATCAGCCGCCCAGACCAGGGTCAATGCGGTCAGCAGCCACAGGTGGCCATTGGGCCCGGCGTGGATCAGCACCAGTGAGGCCCAGGCCGGAATGATCGCCAGAGTGCTGGCGGCCAGCTTCAGCATGCGCGCGCTGCTTTCCTCATGCGCACCGAAGTCGAAGAAGCGCAGCCAGAGCAGGGCCAGCAGCCAGAAGCCGACGCCGACCAGCGCTGCCAGCTGGAACAACACCATGCTGCCGGCCGAAGCCCAGACCAGCAGCACCATCAGCAGCAGGTTCAGCACCACCAGTACGGTGCGCGGCAGGCCAACCACGCCGGTGAGCCTGAGCCACTCCCACAGGCCGGTCAGGAATACCAGCGCGGCGGCGGCGGCCAGCCATTGCGAGGGCAGGAACAGGATGGCGCAGATCGCCACGGGGGCCATGATCAGCGCTGCGATCACACGGGTTTTGGTCATGAGTGTGCGCTCGGTGCCGCGTTGGCGGCGATCTGGGCACTGGTCAGGCCAAAGCGGCGTTCGCGCCCGGCATAGTCCTCCAGCGCCTGTTGAAGGACGGCCGCGTCTACATCCGGCCATAGCACGTCAGTGAACCACAGCTCGCTGTAGGCCAGCTGCCACAACAGGAAATTGCTGATGCGGGTGTCGCCACCGGTGCGGATGAACAGGTCCGGTGGCGGCATGTCGGCCAAGGCGACGTGTTGGCCCAGGGCCTGCTCGTCGATCTGCTCCGGCAACAAGGTGCCGGCGGCAACCTGTTCGGCCAGGGCGCGCGCGGCCGCGGCGATATCCTGGCGGCCGCCGTAGCTGGCAGCAATGCTCAGGGTCATCGCGGTATTGCCCGCGGTGCGCTGCTCGGCCTTGTCCATGCGCTGGGCGATGCTGGCCGCGAAGCGGCTGCGGTCGCCAATGAAGCGCACGCGTACGCCACGACGGTGGAGTTCATCCACCTCGCGGTCCAGGGCGCCAAGGAACAGCTTCATCAGCGAATCCACTTCTTCCTGCGGGCGGCCCCAGTTTTCACTGGAGAACGCAAACAGGGTCAGTGCGCCGACGCCACGTTCAAGGCAGAAATCGATGGTGCGGTTGACCGCGCGGGCACCGGCGCGGTGGCCGATCATGCGCGGACGCCGCCGTTGCTGCGCCCAGCGCCCATTGCCATCCATGATGATGGCAATGTGGCCAGGCACGGCTGCGGCGGCTGTGTCGCTATGCGGGACGGAGGACACGCCTCAGACCGCCATCAATTCCTGTTCTTTGAGCTTGACCACTTCGTCGACGTCCTTGATCGCCTTGTCGGTCAGCTTCTGGATGTCTTCCTGGCTGCGACGGTCGTCATCCTCGGTGATCGCCTTGTCCTTGAGCAGCTTGGCTACTTCCTGGTTGGCGTCACGGCGGATGTTGCGGATGGAGATCTTGGTTTCTTCGCCTTCCTTGCTGACCGACTTGGCCAGTTCCTTGCGGCGCTCTTCGGTGAGAGGCGGCAGGTTCAGGCGGATCACGGTGCCCATGGTGGTGGGGGTGATGCCGATGTCGGAGGCATAGATGGCCTTTTCCACTTCCTTGATCATGCCCTTGTCGAACAGGGTGATCACCAGTGAACGGCCTTCGGACACACTGATGCTGGCCACCTGGTTCAGGGGCGTATCGGTGCCGTAGGCCTTGACCTTGATGCCATCCAGCAGCGCCGGCGAAGCGCGGCCCGTGCGGATGGTGGTGAGGGTATGGCGCAGAGCGTCGATGCTCTTGGTCATGCGCGCCTGCGCATCTTGCTTGATATCGTTGATCATCGGCCGAATCCTGGATGTTTCTAGAACCGGCCGATTATAGGCGATTACCCCTGCCCACCGTGCCGGAAGCGGGGTTTAGTGTGCGTCGCGGCCGTGCACCAGGGTGCCGATATGCTCGCCGTGCAGGATTTTCAGCAGTTCGCCGGGCTGGCTCATGTCGAAAACGCGCAGCGGCAGGTCGCTGTCACGGGCCAGGGCAAAGGCGGCCGTGTCCATGACTTCCAGGCCCTGGCTGATGACTTGGTCATAGCTCAGGCTCTCGTAACGGACCGCATCGGCGTGCTTGTTCGGGTCCTTGTCATAGACGCCGTCGACCTTGGTGGCCTTGAGCAGCAGGTCCGCGCCGATCTCGATCGCACGCAGCGCGGCGCCCGAATCGGTGGTGAAGAAAGGGTTGCCGGTGCCGGCGGCGAAAATGACCAGGCGGCCCTTTTCCAGGTGGCGGATGGCGCGGCGGCGGATGTAGTCCTCGCACACATCATTTATTTTGATCGCACTCATCACCCGTGCCTTGCCGCCGGCCTTTTCAAGCGCGTCCTGCATGGCCAGGGCATTGATGACGGTAGCCAGCATGCCCATATGGTCGCCGGTGACCCGGTCCATGCCGCCAGCCGCCAGGCCTGCGCCGCGGAAGATGTTGCCGCCGCCAACCACCAGCGCGATTTCAACGCCGGCCTGCTGGGCCTCGATGACTTCATGGGCCAGGCGGTTGATCACCTTGGGGTCGATGCCGTAGTCCTCATCCCCCATCAGCGCCTCCCCGGAAAGTTTCAACAGGATGCGGCGGTAGGTGGGTTTGGACATGGTGACCTCAGATGGCTGGAAAACGCGGGAATTCTAACGGATGCCGCAGTTTCAGGTGACATCTATTGTTGCAATGCAGCGACAAACTGCGCCTCAATCGCTCCGCGGTTCAGCAGGCGGTGGGGTGCGGGTCCGGTGCGCGGGCAATTACCCGGTTGCGGCCGAGGTTCTTGGAGCGGTACAGCACATCGTCGGCAGCCTTGAGCAGGTCGCGCATGTCGGTGAAGCGCTCGTAGGCACCATGGGTGGCGACGCCTGCGGAGAAGGTGACGTGCAAGGGCGTGTCGGCGACGGTGACGATCGGGGTCTGGGTGATCGCGCCGAGTACGCGGCGGATCACTTCCAGTGCGGTCTGCTCGTTGGTGCCTGGGAACAACACCACGAATTCCTCGCCGCCGAAGCGGGCCACCGTATCGCTGCCGCGCAGCTGGCCCTGCAGCAGGCTGGCGAAAGCCTGCAGCACCTGGTCGCCGACCAGGTGGCCATGCTGGTCGTTGATCTTCTTGAAATCGTCCAGGTCGATGAAGGCCACCGACAAGGGCCGGTCGGCGCGGCCGGCGCGGTCGAATTCCTGCGCCAGAACCACTTCCAGCTGGCGCCGGTTCAACAGCCCGGTCAGTGCATCCAGGTGGGCTTGTTCGGCCAGTCGGCGCGCCTGTTGTTCAAAATCATCGGCGCGCCGCTTGGAGGCGCTGGCGTCCTGCAGCTCGCGCAGGTTGCGCAGCGCCATCAGTTCGCTGGCGTGGTCCAGCAGGTAGGTGATGCGCGCCGGGGACGGCACCGGGACATCGAACAGGGCGCTGATTTCTGGCAGCATCTGGCTGACCTGCTGCAGCACCTGCTCGAACTGGCTGCTGTCCATCTGCAGCTGCGCATGGACAAGGCGCAGGGCTGTGTCGCGGGCCAGGTCGGTGTCCTGGCTGAGCCAGATTTCGGCAATGCTTCCGGACAGGGCGACACAACGCTCGAACAGATCGGCCGGCTCGGCCGGTGCTTCGCTGTGGCGGATGGCATCTACCAGATACGCGGGCAGGCCCCATTGTTCGCACAGCTCGGCGCCGATATCGGCGTGGCTGCAATCCAGGATGGTGCGTTCGCGGGCCAGTAGTGCGTCGTTGTTGTCGGCGCTTGCAAGCAGCTCCGGGTAGCTGTCGCTGCGCAGCTGCAGCAGCGCCAGGATGCCGATGTCCTGCAGCAGCCCGGCCAGCATCAGTTCTTCGACGCGGCGCACATTGCGTGCCAGGCCCAAGTAGCGTGCGGCCAACGCGCTGAGGATGCTGCGCCGCCAGATCGCGTCCAGCTGGTTTGCGTGGTTCTGGTCCTCGCGCAGGGCGCGCGACAGGCTGAAGCCCAGCGCCAGCTGCAAGGTGGCGTTGAGGCCGAGCATGGTCAATGCCTGGCCGAGGTTCTCGATGCGGCGGCGGCTGGCGTACAGCGGGGAATTGGCGATGCGCATCATGCGTGCGCTCAAGCCCATGTCCAACGCGATCACATCCGCAGCGCTGGCGATGTCGGTTTCCGGATCCTGCGCAAGCTCGATCAAACGGACAGCGATGGCCGGTGGCGAGGGCAGGTTGCGGCAGAGGGACAGGGCTGCAGTAAGCTCGGGAGACATGTCAAGGAAGCAGGCGGCAGTGGTTCAAGCATACAGGATGCCTTAAGCAAAGAAGGCGTGCTGTAGTCCAGTGCCGGGAGTGCAATGGCGTGGTTGCCTTGCGATAAAAGAAAAAGCCGCGGAATCCGCGGCTTTTTCAGGTGCTTCAGGCAGCGGGTGCTTAGACCTGCATCGCCTTGGCAACTTCGGCGGCGTAGTCTTCCACCACCTTCTCGATGCCTTCACCGACAGCCAGACGCTGGAAACCGACAACGTCGCCGCCAGCGGCCTTGACGGCCTGCTCAACGGTCTTGTCGCTGTCCAGCACGTAGTTCTGGCCGTACAGGGTCACTTCGCTGATGATCTTGTTGATCTTGCCGCTGATGATCTTCTCCAGGATGTCAGCCGGCTTGGCCTTTTCCTTTTCGCTCATCTTGGCCAGCTCGATTTCCTTTTCCTTTGCAACGAAGTCGGCCGGAACGTCGGCAGCCTTGTTGTGCGGCGGGTTCATCGCGGCCACGTGCATTGCCAGGCCCGAAGCCAGCTCGGCGTTGCCGCCAGCCAGTTCGACCAGCACGCCGATCTTGCCGTTGCTGTGCACGTAGGTGCCAACGGTGTTGGCGCCGTCGATCTTGACCAGGCGACGGATCTGGATGTTTTCACCCAGCTTCTGGATCGCGGTGGCGCGGGTTTCTTCGACGGTTTCGCCGCTGGCCAGCTTGACCGACTTCAGGGCTTCAACGTCGGCGGCGCCAGATGCCAGGGCGGCAGCGGCGACGGCGTCGACGAACGCCTTGAAGTTGACGTCGTTGGCAACGAAGTCGGTTTCCGAGTTCACTTCGACCAGCACAGCCTTGCCGCCTTCGCTGGCAACGCCAACGCGGCCTTCAGCGGTGACACGGTCGGACTTCTTGTCGGCCTTGGCAGCGCCGGACTTGCGCAGGGCTTCGGCCGCTGCGTCGATGTCGCCGTTGGTCTCGGACAGAGCGCGCTTGCACTCCATCATGCCGGCGCCAGTGCGCTCGCGCAGTTCCTTGACCAGGGAAGCAGTGATTTCCATGGAATTACCTCATCAATAGAAAGGGGTAGGCCGGCCATGATGGCCGGCCGTTGTTACGCAGCCCTGTCAGCAGTCGGCACCATTGGCGCCGGTACAGGGGGAGCGGGCGCAGTGACTGCGCCCGCCGGGGTGGATCAGGCCGAAGCCTCGTCACCCTTGGTGGCTGCAGCCTTCTTGGCCGGAGCGCGACGGGCCGGCTTGGCTTCTTCGGCAGCGGGGGCGTCGGCGAACTCTTCTTCGCGCACGTTAGCGGCGTTCGGAGTAGCGGCCTTGCCTTCCAGCACGGCGTCAGCAGCGGCGCGGGCATACAGCTGCACAGCGCGGATGGCGTCGTCGTTGCCCGGGATGGCGTAATC
This sequence comes from Stenotrophomonas sp. STEN240, assembly GCF_056756175.1. Classification (NCBI taxonomy): domain Bacteria; kingdom Pseudomonadati; phylum Pseudomonadota; class Gammaproteobacteria; order Lysobacterales; family Lysobacteraceae; genus Stenotrophomonas; species Stenotrophomonas sp. STEN240. The sequence continues at coordinate 41,351 of NZ_JBRRBO010000036.1, forward strand.
GACCAGTTCCGGGTTGTAGTTGGTATCAACCACGGCGATCACCGGGATGCCGAGCTTCTTGGCTTCCTTGATGGCGATGTCTTCGTGACCGATATCGATGACGAAGATGGCGTCGGGCAGACGGTTCATTTCCTTGATGCCGCCCAGCGAGGCTTCCAGCTTGTCACGCTCGCGACGCAGGCCCAGCACTTCGTGCTTGACCAGCTTGTCGAAGGTGCCGTCGGATTCACCGGCTTCCAGTTCCTTCAGGCGGGCAACCGACTTCTTCACGGTGGCGAAGTTGGTCAGGGTGCCGCCCAGCCAACGCTGGTTCATGAAGGGCATGCCGCAACGCTCTGCTTCTTCCTTGATGGATTCGCGTGCGCTGCGCTTGGTGCCCAGGAACAGGATGGTGCCGCGCTTCTGGGCAACGGACGAGATGAAGTTCATCGCATCGTTGAACAGCGGGACGGTCTTTTCCAGGTTGATGATGTGGATCTTGCCGCGGGCGCCAAAGATGTACTGGCCCATTTTCGGGTTCCAGTAACGGGTCTGGTGGCCGAAGTGGACGCCGGCTTCCAACATCTGACGCATGGTGATCTGGGGCATTGCAAAACTCCTGATGGTGGAACTGACACCGCGCGCGTCCGGTTTGTTGGGATCGTGCTGCGATGCGCGACTTCTTATAAGAGTGCGCAAACAGTTCCGGGGTTGGGCTTCCCTGTTGCCTCCGTGGCCGAACCCTGTTTGACAGGGCACCCCGGCACGGATGGGGGCGACAGGTGAGGATTCACCGGTGGCGCCCGGTGTCAGCGTGTTTCGAGGGGCCAGGGGCCCAACAAAGCCGGCGAAGTATAGCCGTTGCCCGGCCTGGGCGCAATTTGGCCCGTGGGCGCGGCGCCGGGGCCTGCTGAATGGGCGTCAATAAGTCAGGGTGACTGTGATCGTATCGCTATAGCTGCCGGGTACCGTCGCCGGTTGTGGGACCACCCGGCCATAGACCGTGAGCGAGACGTCTTCATTGTCTCCTGAATCAGCAACGGCATTGAGCTGCGTACTCCCCCAGGGAAGCAGCAAGGCCCGGTCCCTGTACAGGGCGTACGGCAGGAAGTTGCCGTTGGAGACCATCCGTCGATTACCGCTGGAGGTGGGGTTCAGTCCGGTGCCAAGGGTCACAAACCAGTCGGTATCGGTGGCGCAGCGCAGCTGGATCAGGGCAGTGGCGTCACGTGGGGCGTCGCCTTGGGAGACGGTGCCGAAATCAAGGTCGCTGGCCAGGTTGATGACGCAGTTGTCGGCAACGTGGGCCTGGGCCTCGCCAAATGTGAACGTGCTCTGGCCGGCGCTGCCGAAAATGGGCGCCACCCCATCCCTGCAGTTCTCTCCAGAGGATGCGCCTGCAAATGGGGCAGCAAAGACGTAACGCAGCAAACCCTGGCTCATTGCGTTCTCGTACCTGTAGGCCGCAGGCAGGTTCTGGCCGGGCGGCACACGACCGTAGACGCTGAGGCTGTACTGCGCAGACCCGATGATCGGCAGGGACAGGAAGGTGTAGAAAATATCGTAGTTGCGCCCGAACGGGCCAAGGAGCTGGGTGCGTGCGGCATTGGCATACAGGTCATACGCCATGAAGGCGCCAGCGTTGTTGCCCATGCGGCGAGGCGCCATGCCCGATGGGAAACCCTCTTCGACGAAGATGCAGACCGTCACCTGCACCGGCACCCCGGGGAGGCCTTGGCAGCTGATGGACAAATTGGCCGAGGCGTCAGTGTTACCCGCAGTGGAGACCGTACCGAAATCCATCAGCGTCGAGCTGACCACCCGGCACGATTGTTGTGCTTCGGCCAGCAACGGCAGCCAAAGCAGCAGGGCAAGCAGCAGCGTGAACGGGAAGCGGTGGCTGGGCTGCCGGGGGGGAATGCGCGCGTTCAAGGTCGGCATTGCAAGGGCTCGGTGGGCGCTGAGGGAGCGGTGGTGGCTGTGTCGGGAAGGGCAATCACGCATTCCCCGCCGGCATGGCGGATGCGCAATCGCGCACCGCTTGGCGCGCTGCCCAGGTAAAGCTGCCCGTCATGGCCGATCACGGTGACGGCCAGGCGGCGATTGTCACGTTCAACCACGGCCTCGGTGCCGGCGGGCAGCCAGTGCCCGTCCGGGCCGAGGATGCGCAGGTCCAGTGGCTGGCTGGGCTGCAGATGAAACCTGGCGCGCACACCGCTGCGCGCAGCCGGCACCACCTGCTGCTGCACCACGTCGACCTGCACATCCAAGGGCAGCGCCAGCGGGTCGATGCTGAGCAGATTGCGCTGCCAGGCACGCAGGGGCGCCACCAGCAGTTCGCCGTGCGCATCGGTGCTGCCGACCAGGCGGTTCTCCAGACGCACCGGCACCCCGGGCATGCCATTGGTGGAAACCAGCGCGAAGGCGTCGTCGGCGCGACGCAGCATGTGCAGGCCGCTGCCGAACCAGGCAACACTGCCGGTGCCCTGCAGATAGGCCAGCGTGCCCACGGTGTTGTCATGATCAACACCGAAACGCCAGCGGCCGTGTTCGTCCAGGTGATTGAGTTCGGTGCTCTGGCTGCGTTGCGCGCCCATGCGGGTCTGCACCCGCCAGCCCCAGCCACCGCTGTCGAGCGGCTGGCTGCGGTTGGCTTCCACCGCCAGCACGTCGCCATCGGCACCGTGGCGCAGCGAGGTGCTGAGCTGGGTGCGGCGATCCAGCGGTACGGAGACATACAGGTTGGCGCTGTCCATGCCCTGCCTGCCCAGGTCGCGATTGAACTGGGCGCTGACCCAGGCATGGTCACGCAGGCTTCGCGACCAGCCCGCGCCAAGCAGACGGGTGCGCGGGCTGCCGGGATAGTCCTGCAGGATGTAGTTGAGGCTGAACTGACCACTGCGCGCGGTGCCGAAGCCGACAAACAGCTGATCGCTGCGGCGCGATTGCAGTGACCGGGTCAGGTGCGCCGGCGCGTCGACGAACTGCCGGCTGCGGCGCTGGGTGCGGGCCGAAATACTGAAGCCCGCTGCATTCCATTGATAGCCCAGGGTGCGCTGGTTGCCGCCTTGGCCGTTGGCTTGGCTGCCACTGAAGGAGGCATCGAGCACCCCGGCGCGGCGCCCCCCCCGGGCCGCCCCGCCCACGCCCGCCCCCCGCACGGTGCGGGCCACAACGGCCTGGGTCGCCCGGGT
>NZ_JBRRBO010000037.1:0-43660 GCF_056756175.1 Stenotrophomonas sp. STEN240
CCCGGGGGGCCGGCGGGGCCCCCCGGCCCGGGGGCGGTGCCCCCCCCCCCCGGCCCCCCCCCCCCCCCGCGCCCGCCCCCCCCCGCCGCCCCCCCCCCCGACGCCAGCCACGCGCACGTTGCGGGCCACTTCGGCATGTGTCTCCAGTGTCAGGCGGTCGCTCAGGCCGCGGCGCAGGCTGGCACTGGCCAAGGGCCGGCGGTCATAGCGGAACGAGCGCAGGCCGTAGTCCTTGCGCAATACGCCGATATCCAGCGACCAATCCGACAGCCCGGGCTGCAGCAGCTCGGGCGCACCGTACAGGGCGAACTCCAGCGAGCGGCTGTCGCCGTTGATGTCGGTGACCAGCAACTGCGCCTGCCCGCTGCCGCTGAGCGCGGGTGTGCTGTCCAGCTGGAAGCGACCCGGGGCGACGCGCTGGCTGGCCTGGCGCACACCGTTGATGTACAGGTCCACCGTCGAGGGCAGCACGGCCTCGCCGGCAAACGAGGCCAGCGGCGTTGTGACCCGGTAGGGCTGCAGGCTGAAATTGCGCGACAGGTGCAGGCCGCCGATGCGCGCCGAGCGTGACCAGTCGAGTGCGCCGGTGAGCTGGTCGCCCACTCTCAGGCTCAGCATCGGGCCCGGCAGGTCCAGCTGCCATTGGCTGTCCAGGCGGATGCTGCCGGCAGTGCGTCCGCCTTGGCCGCTGCTCAAGCGTGAGGTCTGGTTTGTGCTCCAGGTGCCTGGGCCCAGCCCGAACAGGCGCAGTTCGCTATAGCCGCTGATATCGCGATTGCCGCGCAGTTGCTGCGCATAGAGATCGTAATTCAGCAGCAAGCCGGGGCTGCTGTCGCTGACTGCAAGCGCATCGCCAGCCGCACCTGCGCGCAGTCGCGTGGTTGGACGGTCCAGCATCTGCACCGGCACCTGCAAGTCCAGGCGCTGGTTGCGCGGGTCGTAACTTATGCGGACGCCGGGAAGCTGATCCAAGGTGATCGAAGGCGCATCGGCGGCTATCCCGCCTGGAAGTCGCAGGCCGATTTCCCGCAGGCTGGATGCGCTGGCTGACAGGGTCTGGCCCTGCAAGTTGAGGCGGACCAACGTGCCGTTCTGCTCGCGGTTCACATGGACGTCCAGGTACAGCTCCTGGGTTTGGATGACGCTGGCCGAGAACGGATCAGGCAGGCTGAGCGGGCGCGCTGCGGTCGGCGGTGATGCGCCTGCGACGTCCAGGGCCATGCTAACGGCCAGCAGAAAGAAGCGGCTGCGCTGCGGGGGCATCGTTCAGCCTGGCCTGCAAGTGGCCCGGGTGGGGGAGTTGCGTCGTCAGCGGCAGTTTCCATTGCATGTCCTGGCCGGCCAGGACATAGCCGAGCAGGCCTGGGTGCAGCGGGGTGACGGTGCCGTTGTCCGCGCGCCAACCAAGCTCGCTCAGGCGCACGCGCTGGTTGCCTGCGTTGTGCGCATCCAGGACCAGCACGCCGGTCGCAAACTGCCAACTCGTCTGCAGGCGGTGCGCATCCTCCATGGCGGTGCTGATCTGCTCACGCGGCAGGGCGGCATGCGGCAGAACAAACACCGGTATGGAATAGCGCAGCAGGAATTGCAGGCCCGAAGGTCGCTGTGCATTGGCCTCGGGAAGCTCGTCCACCCACACCCGATAGGCCTGCTCGTAGGCAATGGTCGCAGGCAACGGCGCCGGGCGCACGATACGTACCAACTGGCGCTCGCCGGGAAGTACCTGGATGATCGCCGGGCTTGCGCGCAAGGCCTGCGTGGGTGCAAGCACGTCGCTTGCGCCGGTCTGCGACCACTGCTGCACGCGGATCTGTGCATGCACGGCCTGGTCGCCATTGTTTTCCAGCCACAGTGCGTTGGCCTGCTGGTTTTCGCTGAACTCCAGCACGATGGGAGCGACCTGCAGGTTGCCGGCGTTGCTGCCGAATGCACAGGCAAGCACTGCGGTCAGCGCTATGCGGCGGCCACGGTTGGCCGCGCAGGTTGTCGACGGAGGGCACGACACGCTCATGGTTGTGCTCAGTAGGTGATCGTGGCGATAACCGTGTCGCTGTAGCTGCCGGCCGGGGCGTCGGTGGAAGGCACGCGTCCGTAGACGGCTACGCTTTGTGTGCTCGCGTTACCGGTCCCGGCATGGGTGTCGGTACCAACCACGTCGCCCCAGAAATCCTGCCGGCCGGCGTCGCGATAAAGGCCATAGGCAAGAAAGTTGTTGCCGCCGTCGGACATGCGCCGGTTGCCGGCCGCTGCCGTGGTGCTGGTGGCATTGGTGCCTGGGTTCATGCCGATGGTATAGGGCGTGCCGCTGCTGCAATTGACCTCCAGGGTGCCCTGGGCGTCGACGGGGGTGCCGGTGGAGCGGGTCAGCGTGCCGAAATCGATGTCGCTGGCGGCAACCGCCTGGATGTTGCAGGACTCGGTGATGACAATACGGACCTGGAACTGCGTGGTCTGGGTTGCCGCTGATGCCAGCGCAGCGCTGGCAGCCAGGGCAATACTGAGTGGCGTGATGAAAATGCTGTGCCTGCGCATGTCGATACCCCGGCTATGGATGCCAATGCGTGACGTGATGTGATGAGGCATCGCATCGGCGGGCGCGCAAAGCTAAGCACGCGCTTGCCGGCTTGGCGCAGGTTTGCTGCGTCCGATTCGGCTGAACGGGCGATCCTGCTAACTTGGGTCAATTCGTGCAGCGTTGCTGCATTTGGCTGACGTCAGATGTTGCCTGCGCCTGCACGATCTGCAGCAGCTGGATGGCACTTGTCGTTGCGCCGGATCGATTGCAGGCCGGTATCGAGATGCCAGTGGTTCTGTCGTTGGCTGGCGCGTCCGGCGAGCATCAGTACGTCAAGGTCACGGTGATGGTGTCCTGGTAGTTGCCGGGCAGGGCGCCGGGCTGTGCAGGCACTTGGCCGTAGACGGTAAGACCCTGCATTTCACCGTTGCCGACGCCGCTGACAGCGCTGCTCTGGGTGTTGCCCCAGCGGCTGGAGCGGCTTGCGTCGCTATACAGTTCGTAGCCCAGGCGCGCATCGGCCGAAGCCATGAAGCGGTCACCGGATTGGGCATGCATTCCCTCATCCAGACTCACCTGCCAGGCGACATCGCGGGTGCATTTCAATTGCAGTGATGCGGTCTGTTCGCGCTTGCCTTCGAAGGCAGTGGTGGCGCCGAAGTTCATCTGCGAAAGGGTGCTGATGCGACAGCTGCGCGTCACGGTTGCCTGCACGCCATTCCAATTGAAGCTGATGTCGCCTGCGCCGCCCAGTGAGCCAGGGTAGCGCTCGCGGCAATCACTCTCGGTCGGCGTATGGATATAGCCATAGCTGTAGCGAATGAAAGAGTTGTACGGCATGTCGCTGTAAGGAAACCTGCCCGGCAGGTTCTGGCCGGCGTGTACGTGGGCATGGATGGGGATCCTGAAGCTCAGGTTCTCGCGCGGGGCCAGCCGGAACGTCAGGCTGTACAGCGGATAGCCGCTTGATTGCGGACCGATCAGCTGGCTGCGGTAGGCATCGGCATACAGGTCGTAGCGCATGAAGTCACCGTTGCCGTTGGGCATCAGGCGCGGTGCCATCGCGCCGGAGGTGCCGGTGCCAATGAAGAGGCAGACCCGGAAGATTGCCGGCGTGAGCAGTGTGCTGACACCGCCATTGCAATTGAGCACGACGGCGGTTTGCGCGTCCTGGTAGCCGCTGGCCGGGACTGCGCCGAAATTGATGCTGGGTGAACTGGAGGTGCTGCAGTACGGCGCTGCATCGGCCTGCAACAACGGCAGCCACAGCGTCAACGCCAGCATCAGCCGCCGATAGTGCCTGCTGCGCTTTGCGGGCCGCCTGCTGCCTGTTCCGGGCCTTGCTGCACGAACTATTCGCATGTCACGTCCTCGAGGTTGAGCCTGCCTTCGTTTGCCGGGGCAGTGGGCAGAGGGGCGCTGCATTGGCCGGCGTCAAAGTGCAGGCGCGACTGCGGTGGGGGATCAAGCAGATACACCTTGCCTTCGTGGCCGACGATGCTGCTTTGGGGAAGATGGCCGGGGGCTTCCACGGTGATGCGGCTGCCTGCCGGCAACCATTGGCCGTCGCGGTCACGCACGCCGAAATGCAGGGCAAGCGTGCGTCGCATCGGAAAGACCACCTGCACGCCGCGGCGGGTTTCCGGCACCACCTCCGCGCTGGTGCTGTCCAGCTGCATGTCGGCTGGCAGATGCTGGGGATCAATGGACAGTTGGTTGCGCTGCCAGGCGCTGAGCTGGGACACCAGCAGCTGGCCGTGCCTGTTGGTGCTGCCGACGCTGCGGTTGTCGAGCAGCACCGGCACGTCGCCCACGCCCGCGGTGGAGACCAGCGCGAACGCATCATCAACACGTGGCAGCGTGTGCATGCGTCCGCCCATCCAGGCCAATGCGCCGCTGCCGCTGGCGTAGGCCTGGGTGTAGCTGGTTTCCGCGCGGTCATGCTCGACTCCTGCCGACCATTGCCCGCGCAAGCCGCGTTGGTTGATTTCCGCGCGCAGGCCGCGCTGGCGCTCGCCGCCGCTGCTGACCTGCGCACGCCAACCCAATGCAGCAGGTTCGCTGGCGGCATGGTTGGCTTCCACTGACAGTCGGTTGCCGTTGCGGCCATGGCGGGCTGAAGCGCTTGTGCTGGTATGACGGTCCAGTGGTTGCGACCAGTAGGCGAACGCACTGTTGCCGCCCTTGTCGCTGAGGTCGCGATTCACGTTGAGGCTTACGTGAGCGTTGTTGCTCAGCGCGTGTGACCAGTTCACACCGGCGTAGCGGCTGCGCGGCAGCTCCGGATGGTGTTGGGCGACGTAGCTGAGGCTGAACTGGCCGGCAGCGGTGCTGAAGCCGGCAAATGCCTGCTCACTGCGGCGTGGCATGGTGGCCCGCTCATGCACGGCGGCCACATCCCGGTAGCCCGCGCTGCGGCGCAGGCTGCTGGCAGAGACGCTGAACCGGCGAGCGCTCCATTGGTAGCCCAGGCCGTATTGCTGGCCACCCAGGCTGCCCGCTTGGCTGGCGGCGATCGAGCCTGTGAGCACCCCGCCGCGACGGCCGAGCAGGAGCACGGTGCCTGCGCCAGCTTGTTGGATGCCGCGGCTGCCTTCGGCATGGGCCTGCAGGGTAAGGCTGTCGTAGAGCCCGTAGCGCAGGCTGGCACTGGCAACCGGATGGTTTCCGTAGGCAAAGGAATGCAGGCCGTAGTCGCGGCGGATGGCTCCCAATTCCAAGGACCAGTCCGCCAGCCCGGACTGCAGCAGTTCCGGTGTGCCGTACAGGGCGAAGTCCAGGGTCTGGCTTTGTCCGGTGATGTCGGTGACAACCAGTCTTGCCTGGCCAGCACCATTGAGCGAAGGACTGCTGTCGAGCTGGAAGCGCCCGGGTGGCAACTGCTGGCTGGATTGGCGGATGCCATCGATGTACAGATCCACGGTCGAAGGCAGGATGGCTTCACCGGCAAAGGACGCCGGCGGTGTGGTCAGGCGATACGGCTGCAGGGAAAAATTGCGCGACACACGTACGCCGCCCAGGCGCAGCGCACGCGTCCATTCGTGCCCTGCGGTAATGCTGTCGCCCACGCTGAGGCTGACCATGGCATCACGCCAATCCACTCGCCAGCTGCTGTCCAGGCGTGTGCTGTGGGTACGGCCGTTGCCGACGAGGTGGGCAAGCGTGGTGCTGGCGATGCCGGTGCCCGGGCCGAACAGGCGCAGTTCGCTGAAACTGCTCAGGTGTGCGTTACCCCCCTCGTGGCGGGCATGCAGGTCGTAGTTGAGCACGCCACCGGGGCTGCGTTGAACCGGATCTGGACGTGGCGAGTCCATGCGGCGCAGATCCCTGTGGGTAGCTGGCCGGTCCAGCATCGATAGCGGCACCTGCAGGTTGATGCGTTGCAGGGCCGCGTCGTAGTCGCTGCTGACGCCGGCCAGCGCCGGCAACGGGATCAACGCCTGCTCGGCGAATTCGGGCGGCAGCGCGAGCCCGAGTTGGCGCAGGCTGTGCGGGCTGGCGAACAGCGTCTGCTGGCGTACCACGTAGGGCGTCAACTGGCCTGTGTCGGCCTGGTTGATGCTGGTTTGCAGGAGCAGCGTGTAGTCCTCGGCCGCCGTTGCGGGCAATGCTGCTTCTCCGGCAGACGCCGGTGAACAGGCAAACGCTGCAGCGGCAAGCCCGAGGCTAATGCTCAGCAGCGACCTGCGGCAGGGCTTGTGGGTCGACATCGTCATTGAGCCTGGCGTGGAGAAAGCCGTCGGCGGGCAAGGGCTTGGGCAAGGGGAGCGTCCAGCGCATCTGCTGGCCTGCCAGCACGTAACCAAGCAGGCCGGGGGTGATTTCGATGGCGGGGCCGGAGGCGGGGATCCAGCTCAGCTGGCTGATGCGGATGCGCTGGGAACCATGGTTGTGCAGGACCAGGGCGGCCTGGCCGTTGCCTGCCTGCCAGTGGCCCTGCAGCTGCGTGGCATCGGTGCGCAGGCGTTTGCCACTGCGTTCCAGCTGCGGTGTCGCGCCGGGTGGCAATACGAACACCGGGACGGAGTAGCGCAGCAGAAACCGCAGGCTGGAGGTGGCGCTGCCGGTTACGGTTGGCACCTCGTCTATCGTCAGCCGGAACGCTTGTTCGCCGGCGTGTTTGCCTGGCTGTGACTGGACGATGCGCACCAATTGCGACTGGCCGGGGGCGATGTCCACCAAGGGTGGGCTGGCAAGCAGGCCCTCACCGGGCTGCTGGTGCTCCTGCCCGTCGTGCTGGGTCCAGTGCTGTACACGGACCTGGGCGCGCAGGGTTTCGGTTCCGGAATTGGTCAGCCACAGGGTCTGCGAGGGCTGGGTGTTGGCAACCTCAAGCAGGATGGGGGCGACCTGCAGGTTGCCGGCGTTGCTGGGGAAGGACGCCAGTAAAGAGAGTGCAAGTAATAGTGCAGGTAATCGTGCAGGAAATACGGTGGCGAGCCGGGCCAGGCTCGCCACCCGCAAACTGCGCGGGTGGCGATGGTTCATGGGGCTGGCCTGATCAGTAGGTGACGGTCGCGGTGATGGTGTCCAGGTAGACGCCGGCAGCGACATCGGTGGCCGCTACCCGGCCGTAGACCGGGATCGACTGCTGGGCGGCGGTGCCGGTGCCGCCCACGGTGTTGGTGCCCAGCACCCGGCCCCAGAACTGGGTGCGGGCGGCGTCGCGGTACAGGCCGTAGGGCACCAGCCCGCCATCGGAGTTGGTCATGCGGCGGTTGTCGGCAGCCGCAGTCGGGCTGCTGGAGTTGAGGCCCGGATCCAGCGCGATCTGATAGGGCGTGCCGCGGCTGCAGTTGAGCTGCAGGGCGCCCTGGTTGTCGATCGGGGTGGCGCTGGTGGAGCGGACATGGGTGCCAAAGTCGATGTCGCTGGCGTTGACGGTGTGCACGTCGCAGGACTCGGTAATGGTGATCTTGACCTGGAACTGCGTGGTGTCTGTCGCTGCGTGGGCGGCACCTGCGAAGGCAGTGGCGGCGATGAAGGCGAACAGGGGGACATTGCGAAGTTTCATGGTGAATCCTTGGAGAAAAGACAGCGCGCCTGTCCTGTTCCGAGCTGGCCGGCTAGCGGCAAACACGGTGCGGCAGGTGCGGATTGAGTCTGTTCCCAAGCCACCCGTGAGGAGTATGAGATATGTCCCAAGGCGGGTTTTTCTGTGATGCGCGTGCGCCAAATTAGCGTTGTTCTAACTGGGTTTTGGCGTCTTTGGTGACCCGGATTGAGACGATTCGCAGGGGTATGGAAAGCCCGCAGCGGTGCCGGCGGGGGCGGTCTTGCGTGCGGCGGTCCGGTTCGGAGGAACGCCGAGGCCAGAGGGCCTATTCCACGTTCATTAATGTGAAATACTTAGCGAAATAACCCAAATGGGGGATAATCGGCACATGGCAATCCAACTGAAAACCCCCGAAGAAATCGAGAAGATGCGCATCGCTGGCCGTCTGGCGGCCGAGGTGCTCGACATCGTCGCTCCGCACGTCAAGCCCGGCGTCACCACCGAAGAGCTGGACCGCATCTGCAACGACCACATCATCAATGTGCAGGGCACCGTCCCGGCCAATGTGGGCTACCGCGGATTCCCCAAGACCGTGTGCACCTCGGTCAACAACGTCATCTGCCACGGCATTCCCAGTGAAGCCAAGGTGCTCAAGGATGGCGACATCATCAATATCGATGTGACCGTCATCAAGGATGGCTGGCACGGCGACACCAGCCGCATGTATTACGTCGGCACCCCGTCGGTGATGGCCAAGCGCCTGGTGGAAACCACCAAGGAAGCGATGTGGCGCGGCATCCGCGCAGTCAAGCCGGGCGCAACCCTGGGCGATGTGGGCCACGCGATCCAGGAATACGCCGAAGGCGAACGCTTCAGCGTGGTGCGCGAGTACTGCGGCCACGGCATCGGCAAGGTCTACCACGACGAGCCGCAGGTGCTGCATTACGGCCGTCCGGGCCAGGGCCTGGTGTTGAAGCCGGGCATGACCTTCACCATCGAGCCGATGATCAATGAAGGCACCCGTTACACCAAGGTGCTGCCCGATGGCTGGACCGTGGTGACCAAGGACCGCAAGTTGTCGGCACAGTGGGAACACATGATCGCAGTGACCGAAGACGGCGTTGAGGTATTGACGTTGTCACCGGCTGAAACCGCGCAGGCATGACCCCACAGCCGGCGGGCCCGAGTCTGGACACGCCGGCCGATTCCGCCGGTGACGCGCAATGGGCTGCCGATGCACGGCAGTCGCTTGCCCACACCGATGCGCGCCTTGGCAAGCGCTTCGAGCAGGCCGACAACGTCGAGCGCCTGCTTGGCCTGCGCACGCGGGCGGTTGATCAGCTGATCGTTGAAGCCTGGCAGCGCTGCGTTCCCGCGAGTGCCGGCTTGGCGCTGTTCGCGGTAGGCGGCTATGGCCGTGGCGAGTTGTTCCCGCGCTCGGACATCGACCTGCTGGTGCTGGCCGAAAACGACGTCCAGCAACGCCACGAAGCCACCCTGGCGCGCCTGTTCGCGCTGCTGTGGGACGCCGGCCTGCCGGCCAGCCACGCGGTGCGTTCAGCCGCGCAATGCGTGCACGCCGCCGCCGACCAGACGGTGCTCACCGCCTTGATCGAAGCGCGTCCGCTGGCGGCTGACGCAACCGCCCAGCATGGCTTGGCGCGGGCGATCGCGCCGAGCCTGGTATGGCCGCCGCGCGAATATTTCCTGGCCAAGCGCGAAGAGCTGCTGGCCCGTCACCAACGCTTTGGTGACACCGCCGACAATCTGGAACCGGACATCAAGGATGGCCCGGGCGGTCTGCGCGATCTCAATACGCTGGGCTGGATGGCGCTGCGCGCCTTCGGCGTCAGCAATATCGATGCGCTGGTCGGGCTGGGCCATCTGGGCCTGGATGAAGCCGCTGCGCTCAAGCGTGAACGGCTGGTGTTGGCGCAGCTGCGTTTCGGTCTGCACCTGGTGGCGCAACGCCCGGAAGAGCGGCTGCGGTTTGACTACCAGAAAGCCCTGGCCGCACGCATGGGCTTTGGCGACGACGCCGAAAGCCTGGGCGTGGAAAAAATGATGCAGGGCTTCTATCGCAGTGCGACGGTGATCCGCCGCATCAGCGACCGCCTGCTGCAACGCTTTGAAGAACAGTTCGACGGCGAAGCCACACCGCAATCGGTGGGTGCCGGTTTCTCGCTGCGCCGCGGTTACCTGTCCGCCGATGATCCGATGTGGCCGCATGGCGACATCCGCAGCATATTTGCCTTGTTTGCCTGCTGGGCGCGGACCCCCGATGTGCGCGGCCTGCACTCGATGACCGCGCGCGGCCTGGCCGAGATGCTGGATGAAATCCCGGCCTATTCGGCCGTTGATGACAGCGTCCGCGAACAGTTCATGGCTTTGTTGCGTGGCCCGCGCGCGGTCGACACGCTGGCGCGCATGGCGCGGCTGGGCGTATTGGGGCAGTGGATTCCTGCATTCGCGGCGGTGTCCGGGCGCATGCAGTTCGACCTGTTCCACGTCTATACGGTGGACCAGCACACCTTGATGGTGCTGCGGAACATCGCCTTGTTCGCCAGTGGCCGTGCCGATGAACGTTTCTCCATTGCGCATGAAGTATGGCCGCGCCTGCGCAAGCCGGAATTGCTGCTGCTGGCTGGCCTGTTTCATGACATTGCCAAGGGCCGTGGTGGTGACCATTCCGAACTGGGCGCGGTGGATGCGCGCGAGTTCTGCAGTGCGCACGGCCTGAGTGGTTCGGATACCGAGCTGGTGGCGTGGCTGGTGGAGCAGCACCTGCGCATGTCGATCACCGCGCAGAAACAGGACATCACCGACCCGGAAGTGATCCATCGCTTTGCCGGCCTGGTGGGTGACCGTGATCGTCTCGATTACCTGTACCTGCTGACCTGCGCCGATATCGCCGGCACCAGCCCCAAGATGTGGAATGCGTGGAAGGACCGCTTGCTGGCTGACCTGTACTTCGCCACCCGTCGCGCGCTGCGCGAAGGCCTGGAGCATCCCTTGCCGGAGGCGGAGCGGGTGCAGGAAGCGCGCGACAACGTGCGTGAACAGATGCGCCTGCTCGGCCATGCCGACGCGGTGATCGAGCGCCAGTTCACCGCCATGCCCGACGAAAGCTTTGTGCGCTTCCGCCCCGAGCAGCTGGTGTGGCAGGCCGCCTCGCTGATTGAAATACGCAAGGGCGGCACTCTGGTGAAGGTGCGGCGGATCACGCCGGAAAGTGACGCGCTGGAAGTATTCGTGCATTCGCCGGACCGCGACGGCATGTTCGCCGCCATCGTGATGACCCTGGACCGCGCCGGCTACGGCATTCACCGTGCACGCGTGCTCGATGGTCCTGACGACACTATTTTCGATACCTTCGAAGTGACGCCCGCAGGCAGTTTTGCCGATGGCGACGCCGCGCGCCTGGAAGCGGTGCTGCGCAAGGCACTGGCCGGCAATATCCTGATACTGCGCCCGTCGCGGCGGGTGATGCCGCGCCAGCTCAAGCATTTCCGCTTCGCCCCGCGCATCGAGTTCCTCGAATCCAGCCATCAAGGCCGCACCGTGTTGAACCTGGTGGCGCCGGACCGCCCCGGGCTGCTGGCCGATGTGGCACATGTGCTGCGTGATCAGCGCCTGCGCGTGCAGGATGCGCGCATCGCCACGTTTGGCGAGCGCGCCGAAGATCAATTCCAGCTTACCGATCGACACGATCACCCGCTTACCGAAACCTCCATGCAGGCTTTGCGCGACGCATTGCTGGCCTGCCTGGATCCCGACAACAAGCCAGGAGACCCCCACTGATGGCAAGCAAGCCCGTAACCAAGAAGACCGTGACCAAGAAGGCCGTCAAGAAGGCTGCGCCTGCAAAAGCCGCGCCGAGCAAGGCCGCCGCGCCGAAGAAAAAGGCCGCCGCCGTGACCAAGCCCGCCGCCAAGCCTGTTGCCAAGGCAGTCAAGGCAGTCAAGGCAGTGAAGGCCCCGGTCAAGAAGGTTGCAGCTGCCAAGCCGACGTCGGCCAAGCCGGCGACGCCATCGGTAGGCCCGCGCAGCCTGCGCAAGCCGCCGGCACCGGGTGTGGCCGAGCTCAAGTTCAGCATCGAAAGCGCCTTCGAGCGCCGCACCATGCTGACGATGGACGAGATCGAAGGCTCGACCCGCGCGCTGGTCAACCGCGTGATCGATGGCCTGGAGTCCGGCGAGTTCCGTGTTGCCGAGCCTGATGGCAACGGTGGCTGGAAGGTCAACGAATGGTTGAAGAAGGCCGTGCTGCTGTACTTCCGCGTCAACGACATGGCGGTGATGGACGGCGCCCCGGCCCCGTTCTGGGACAAGGTCGAGTCGCGCTTTGAAGGCTATGACGAAGCCGCCTTCCGCCAGGCCGGCGTGCGCGTGGTGCCGGGTGCGATCGCGCGCCGTGGTACGCACTTCGGCAAGGACGTGGTGCTGATGCCGAGCTTCACCAACATCGGCGCGCATGTGGGCGAGGGCACGATGGTTGATACCTGGGCCACCGTGGGCTCCTGTGCGCAGATCGGCAAGCACTGCCACCTGTCCGGCGGTGCTGGCATCGGCGGCGTGCTGGAGCCGCTGCAGGCCAGCCCGACCATCATCGAAGACCATTGCTTCATCGGCGCGCGTTCGGAAGTGGTGGAAGGCGTGGTCGTCGGCCACCACAGCGTGATCGGCATGGGCGTGTTCCTGAGCCAGAGCACCCGCATCTACAACCGCGCCACCGGCGAAGTGACGTATGGCTATGTGCCGCCGTACAGCGTGGTGGTCAGCGGCTCGCTGCCGTCCAAGGACGGCACGCATTCGCTGTACTGCGCGGTGATCGTCAAGCAGGTGGACGCCAGGACCCGCAGCAAGACCAGCGTCAATGACCTGCTGCGCGGATTGGCGGACTGAGTTTCTCCTTCTCCCTGCGGGAGAAGGTGCCCCAACGGGGCGGATGAGGGTTGGCGCGAAGCGCTGCAGTGCCTGGCCTGCATGAGGCCTCACCCTTACCCTCTCCCCAACCCCTCTCCCGAAGGGAGAGGGGCTACATCACCGCGAGCTTGGAACCATGACCACGATCTACGGACTTAAAAACTGCGACACCTGCAAGAAGGCCACCAAGTGGCTGGATCGCTTCAACGTCGCCTATACCTTCGTTGATTACCGCGACAACAAACCCAGCCCGGAAACGCTGCTGGAGTGGGCCGGCAAGGCCGGCGGTTTCGCGGCGATGATCAACAAATCGTCCACCACCTGGCGGCAGTTGCCGGACAACCGCAAGTCGCCCGAATCCGATGCCGAGTGGAAGCTGCTGCTGCGCGAATACCCGCAGCTGATCAAGCGCCCGCTGGTGATCACCGACGACGGCACCCTGAGCCAGGGTTTCAGCGACAACGGCTTCAAGGCCCGCTTCAACATCGCCTGATCCGCCACTGCATGCAGGAGCGGCGTAAGCCGCGAAGCCACCGATCCATAAGGCCCCCATGAACGACGTACTCGCCCTGACCTGCGACCTGATCGCACGCCCCTCGGTAACCCCCGAAGATGCCGGTTGCCAGCAACTGATTGCCGGCCGCCTCAACGCCGCAGGCTTCAACTGCGAGCACCTGCGTCTGGGCGAAGTCGACAACCTCTGGGCTACCCACGGCAGCGGCGCGCCGGTGCTGGTGCTGCTCGGCCACACCGACGTGGTGCCCACCGGCCCGGTCCAGGCCTGGAGCAGTGATCCGTTCAAGCCGGAAGTGCGCGACGGCGTGCTGTACGGGCGTGGCGCTGCTGACATGAAAGGCAGCGTCGCCGCCTTCGTGGTGGCCGCCGAGCAGTTTGTTGCCGCCCACCCGAACCACCCCGGTACGCTGGCGGTGCTGCTGACCAGCGATGAGGAAGGCGACGCCATTGATGGCGTGCGCCACATTGCCAAGCTGTTCGTTGAGCGCGGGCAGGGCATCGACTGGTGCATTACCGGCGAGCCTTCGTCCACCGCCAAGCTCGGTGACCTGCTGCGCGTGGGCCGGCGCGGCAGCCTGTCGGCCAAGCTGCGCGTCAAGGGCGTGCAGGGCCACGTCGCCTATCCGGACAAGGCCCGCAACCCGATTCATCTGGCCGCGCCGGCCTTGGCTGAGCTCACTGCCAGGCATTGGGACGATGGTTACGAAAGTTTCCCGTCCACCAGCCTGCAGATCTCCAACATCAATGCCGGCACCGGTGCCAACAATGTGATCCCGGGCGAGCTGCAGGTGATGTTCAACCTGCGCTACAACCCGCACTGGAACGCCGACAGGCTGGAAGCCGAGATCGGCGCGCTGCTCGATCGTCACGGCCTGGATTACGACCTGCAGTGGCACCGCAGCGGCGAGCCGTTCTACACCCCGGAAGGCCGCCTGCGCAGCGTCGCCCGTGAGGTGCTGGCCGGGTTTGCCGGCGCCGCGCCGGAGGAAAGCACCGGCGGTGGCACCTCCGATGCCCGTTTCATCGCGCCCTTGGGCGCGCAGTGCATCGAGGTGGGGCCGGTGAATGCCAGCATCCACCAGGTTGATGAGAACGTGCGCGTGGGCGATCTGCAGGCGCTACCAGACCTTTACCGGACACTGATAGAAAAACTGCTGGACTGAGCTGTTACCGTGCAGGTGCACAATCTTGCCGGGGGGGGCGAGATGGATGGCGTTCAAATGTGGTTCCGCAATGGACTGATGGTGTTCGTGCTGGTTTGCATGTTGCCGTTGGCGCATGCAACCACCGCGATGCATGGCTTGCCGTTATTGCGTCAGTTCGGGGCAAGCCAGCTGCCGGCCTCGCCGACCTACCCGGGCGTGGTCGTTGACCGCGCAGGCAGCCTGTATGCCGCCAGTGGCGAAGGGGTGATGCTCTACCGCAGTGGCGTGTGGGAGCTGCTTGCGGCAGCCGGCCAGGTGCCGGTGTACTCGATCATGCTGGCGCGCGACGGCAGTATCTATGTCGCCGGTGCAGGGCTGTTCGGGCAGCTGCTGCGGCGGGCCGACGGTACCCATGGCTTCGTCGATCTGCTGCCCCGCCTGGCCAGTGCAGGCCTGGTGCAGGCCCCGGTTGAAGTTTTCTCGTTGGGCGAAACCTCACGGGGCGTGCATGCGACCAGCGCCGGGGCGTTGTTCGTGCTGGAAAAGGACGGCAGCACCACGCGGCTGCAGCTCCCTGCCGGCGCGCGTAGCCGCCCGCTGGTGGCCGGCGACGCCGTCTACCTGCGGGTTCCGGGGGAAGGTCTGTACCGCGTGGACGGGGCCGGCCTGGTTCTGGTGGACGGCATGGACTCCCTGGCCACGCTGCGTGTCCCTGCGGCCTGGCCGTATCGCGGCGGGCTGTTGTTCGCCGCCGCCGATGGCTTCCATTTCAGCGATGGCAAGCGCCTGCGCAAGCTCGACACCGAGGCCGACGCCGTCTTTCGCCTGCATGAGCCATACGCAGGCATCGCCTTGGCCGATGGCGGCTTCGCGGTTGGCAGCTTTGACTGCACCGTGATGCGTTTCTCGCCGGGGTTGCGCCTGCTCGACAGCTTCGCCGCCTGTGCAGGTGAGATGCATGATCTGGTGGAAGACCACGAAGGCGCGGTATGGGTATCCGGTGAAAACGGAATCGCGCGCCTGCGCTGGTCGCTGCCGTGGACGCGCTTTGGGCGCCTGCACGGCCTGAGCGGACGGATCTTCGACAGCACCTGGTATGACGGCCATCTGTGGGTGGCGAGCATTGGGGTGTGGCGTGCGCAGCCTTCCGCAGTCGCCACCCCGATGTTCTCGCAGCTGCAGTGGCCACGTCGGGATTTGGAAACGTTTGCCGTGGAGGGGACGAGTGCCGGTTTGCTGATCGGCGATCGCCATGGCCTGGCCGTGCTGGATCCGGGGCAGACACAACCGCGACGGCTGCTGGCACCGCTTTTGGGTGACAGCATCATCAAGCTGCTGCCTTCAACGTTCGATAGCCGAAGGATGTTTGCGCTCGGCAAGGACAGGATCATCGTGCTTGGCCAGCGCGATGGGCGTTGGCAGGTAGTGGCGCAGTGGAAAACCAATATCAAGGCGGTGGACGGTCTGTACGAGCTTGCGGCCGGCGAGCTATGGGCTGGCGATGCGGGTGGTGGCGCGCGCCGCTGGCGCTTCAATCCTGATAGCGGCCAGCTGCTTACCGATCAACGCTACGGCGATGCGCAGGGGCTGCCGGTGGTCGCCGGGCAGGGCACGCGGGTATTCCGTAGTGATGGCGTGCTGTATGCGATCTCCGCCGGGCAGGTTCGGCGGCTGCAGGGCGAGCGCTTTGCAGCCGCCGAATTGCCGTCGCTGGTGGGGTTGCAGGCGCCCTCGGAGCTTGAGGGCGAGGACAACGCGCAGGGGAGCTTTGCGTGGACGGCAAGGCAACTGTGGTGGCGCAAGCCCGGCGCCGCCACATTCCGGCTGCAACAGGTCAGCGACAGTCGCGTGCCTGGCTTCATGAGCGTTGCGCTGCACGATGATGGAAATCTGCGCGTGGTCACCCGCGACAGCGTATTGCAGTTGGATCCTGCTGCCGCCGAATCCGGTGCAACCGCGCCGCAGGCGCGGCTTGATCGCATCGAGTTGCAGCGAGCGGATCACCCACCAATATTGTTGCCGCTGTCAGCGCAGACGGTGCAGCGTTTGCCGGCCGGTGCGGGCTTGGCCCTGCGCTTCGGTGTGCACAGCATGGAGCCGGAGGTCGAGTTCCGCTATCGCATGCCGGGCTATCACGACAACTGGTCGCCTTGGACCGCCGGACGTGAGCTGACCTACCAGCGCCTGCCGGCCGGGTCTTATACCTTCCAGTTGCAGGCACGGGTGCTGGGCGGAACGCCGACGGAAGTGATGGACTACCGGTTGCAGGTGGAGCCGTTCTGGTATCAGCGCGGCTGGGTTCTGCTGGGCTTTGCCGCGCTGGGCCTGCTGTTGGTTGTGGCGGTGGTGCGGCTGCGCACACGCGCTGTCAACGCGCAGAACCGACTGCTGGAGCAGAAGATCGACGAACGTACGGCCGAGCTGCAGAGCGCCAACGCACGCCTCTCAGCCTTGGTGGAAACCGATGGCCTCACCGGTATCGCCAACCGGCACGCAATGGAGAAAGCCCTGCTGCGTGCCTGGCAGCATTGCGCGATGCAGCAGCAACCGTTGGCGGCGATGATGATCGACGTGGATCACTTCAAGCAGTTCAACGATACCCATGGGCATCACATCGGTGACCTGCAGCTGCGCCGCGTGGCGCAGACGCTGGCCGCACAGGTGACGGGAGGCGATGAACTGGTCGCACGTTACGGCGGTGAGGAATTCGTGTTGATCCTGCCTGATTGCGACCAGCAGGAGGCGCTCGTGCGTGGCGAGCGCCTGCGCAGTGCGGTGGAGCAGGTTACCGGCGCGGCGGGACAGCGGGTGACCATCAGTATCGGAATTGCAGTCTGCATTCCGATAATGGAGGAGGACCCGATGGCCTTGTTGCGCTGCGCTGATCAGGCGCTTTATCGCGGCAAGCGCGAGGGGCGCAACCGGGTGGAGGTTGCCTGCCTGCATGAGCAGGATTGTGGGTAGTAGTCGGCGCTGGAACACTGCGACAGCAGCAAGGCGTTGAAAGGCGCAGCGCGTAGGTAGCGAGCACGGCGAGCTTGGTTTTAAAGATGAATAGGGCGTAGTTGAATAGGCGCGGTGGATCAAATGTCGCAGACTGGTTTGCCTGGCCAAGACCGGCTTTCGCCCCGGGTTTGATCGTTACGTGTGCACAAAGCGTGACGGTCGCCCAGATGTCGCGTTCTTTTCAGTGATTGTTCGAGACATGCCGCAACTCCACCGCCCGCCATGTCTTCACGGTCCATCCACGTGTTCCAACGTCAGCTGAAAGCGGATCGCGACAATGGCAAAAAGGCCGCTATATTCGGGCTTCCCCAGACGAAGGAGGGAGTGGAATGTTTCTGACAAAACAACAAATAGTGATGGCACGTACGTTCGGTGTGGCGATGCTCGTCACCGTCAGCCTTGCTTCCTGCGCAACCTATAAGGAAGAGTTTGCAGGCATCAACTCACGCCTTGATCAACTCGACTCGAAGGTGCAGGGCGCAGCCCAGAGTGCCGAATCCGCCAACCAATCCGCGCAACAGGCCAACCAACGGCTGGATCAAATTGAAGGCCGCGTCCAGCAGCTTGAAAGAGCACCTCGCCGCACGCCACGCGGTTGATCGCTTGGCACAAGATTTAACAAGCCTATGAAGCCGGGACCCAGTGGCCTTTGTTGGCCACTGGCTTCCTTGTTCTCATCCAGCCTGCATTGCAAGGAGTTGTCCCATCCGTAAGTACACACACACTGCAGGGCGGGCCCTTCCTGGCGCGCTGGCAATTGCGCTGGCGTTCGCCAGCGTCGGCGTGGCCAGCGCCGAAGATGTCACCGCGCAACCGATGGCCTCCACCGATCAGCTCCCGCCAGATCAACACGTGTCTGACACCGTCATTGAGCTTGCCGGTTGGGTTGTTGCAAGCAAGGACAACCAAGGCTATCCGTTCGCGGTGATGGACAAGGCCGCTGCACAGATTCTGGTATTCGACGGCGAAGGCCGGCTTCGCGGTGCGACGCCCGGGCTGTTCGGCTCGGCGGTCGGCGACCATACGGCGCCAGGCGTCGCCGGTCTGGCACTGCGCGAGATTCCGGGCCGTGATCGAACCACACCGGCCGGCCGCTTTGTGGGTGGATTCGGCCCATCAATCGATGCTGGGCGGGTGTTGTGGGTTGACTACGAGTCTGCTGTCTCCATCCATCCCACCGCCACCGGCGTACCGGCTGAGAGACGCGCCGAACGGCTTGCATCGCCGTCGCCGGACGACAACCGCGTGACGCATGGCTGCATCAATATCTCGCCGGATTTCTACGCGCAGATCGTCGCTCCCACATTCGAGCGCGGCGGCGTGTTCTATGTGTTGCCGGACAAGGACTCGCTGGCCAAGACCTTCCCGGAGTTCGCGCAAAGTCGTGCGGCTGCGCAGGGCAACAACGAAGCACATGCAGGACCCGCCGGTCGATAGAGCGCACCGGCGTCGCCTTGGTTGTACGAGGTGGCGCAGCGTCCCGGCGTTGGATCCTGGTTGGTGTGCCCGGCAAGGGCATGGTGGGAATACGGGCAGGCGTCAGGGTTGATCTTGCTGCCTGATGGCAGCCTGCGGCCGTGATGCCGTGCTTGGCCCGCAGCAAGGCATCCACCATCACTTGCCGTATTGCACATCCACTCACCCCATGCGACATTCCGCTCACGTTCCGGGGTAGTTCAGTGGCAGAACGCTCGGCTTCTAACCGGGAGGGCGCTGGTTCGAATCCAGCCTCCGGACCCATTACATCGCGGTATCAACAGCACGCATGACTTCCGATCCAAGCCCCGGTCCGGACACCACGCCTGGGCTTGCCTACGCACATTTCCAGCTGGCTAAGGCGCTGCAGAGCACGCAGCATCACCCGGATCCGCAGGTGCGCGAGCGCGCAGCGGCACGCGCGGAGCGGTGGCGGCAGATACTCGACCACGCGCTGCGCGGAACCGCAAACTATGGTTCGCGGACACCGTTCACCGAGCTCCCGGCGTGGGCCACGCTGGAGGTGGCTACCGGTGGTTTTGCTACCGGGCGGCTGCTCGCCGGTGGTGAGCCGACCGACTACGAACGCACGCTGTCTGCGACAGTGCCTGGTGTGCGTGTTGAACAGATGCGTTTGGACTTGAACCTGTGGCACCTGACCGAGGCCGGTCTGGATCATCTCCAGTGCATGCTCGGCGAAGGCTGCTACCGCATTGATCTGCCCGAAGAGTCCGCGCTGCCTATGGTCGCCTGGCTGGTTGAGCAGGGCCGTATCGAGCAGGCGCATGAGGTGATCGAGGCGATTGCGCCGTTCTTCGACAGGCTCAGGTTTTTTCCGGCGCGCACCGAAAGTGCATTGCCGCTGCCCGCCGAAGTCAGCATTTTCAGTGCGGCCGACGTCCGTCAGCGGCTGTCGCAACTGAGCGCGCAGCCGCGGTTGGCAGCGCAGAGGCGGGCGATCGAGATGCGTTTGCCGCTCTACGACGCCACCATCGCACTGTTCCTCGCTACCTGTGTCGATGGCTGGCCATGCCAACGTTATCCCGACGGCTGGGACGCTTCGGCCAAGGCGTTGCTGGCGCGCATCGCTGACGCTCGCTCAGCGGCCGGCGCAGACAGCGCCGAGCACAAGCGTCGCAGCAGTGAATTGTTCGCGCTGCTGGCCGTATGCGCCGCCGATGCGAGCGCGCTCAATGGGCGCCAGGTTGGCCGGATACGCAGAATTGTCGATGACTTTGTACGCGCACACGGCGCTCCTGGTTCGCCAGCGCATGTTGCCCGCAGGCGGCAACAGGAGCGCGAGATTGCCTCGGCGCCTTACCGCCGTATTGGCCATGCTGTTGCCGCACGACTGGCGGCCTACCCGGGATCAGAAGGCATCGCCGACTTTTCTGCTCTGTGCGAACCGATTACCGAAGAAGAGGCCGCGAGGTTCAACATCGAACCGGGGCTTCCATTGCCCGATCCCGTGCGTGCGCGTCTGTTGCGGTGCCGGCGCGGCACCATCGCCGAGCTTGTCCAGGCCGGCATCGTTACCTCCAGCGACACCATCGCTCGCGTACTTCCGGCGTTGACCGCAGAAATCCGTAGCAGCGAGCTGGCCGACCCGCGGCTGCGCCACCTCTACGCTGCAACTTACCGTGCGTTCCGCAAGCGGCGTTCGTTGTTGCTGCTCAACCTCCAGAGCCAGGTGCGGCTGAACGAGTTGCCCTGGGTCTCGGTGATCGCCGCTTACCGTGCTTCCGACAGCGCCAGCACGGAAATGGCACGCGCAGCCTTGGTCGAGTCGGCGGCGGTGGCGATCACGGCGTTTCCGCACGCCATCCTCCCCAACAAACTGCTCAACGAGTTCCGCGCGCTTGCTGACAGCGCAACGCTGAAGCTGCCGTTGGTCGATGAAATCGCCGCCGATATCTTCATGGGCCAGTTCACGAATACATTCGTCGATGCCGCACGCTGCGCGGCCCAGGCCGTTGCGGGAACCTTGTATGCCGCCTACTACGACATCGACACCGATGCGCTGGCGGCGCTGCCTCACCGGCCGGAAACCGCGAAGGGCAGCAGGCGCTCAAAGGAAGCCTTTGATGCGTTGTCGAACCTGGCCGCGCGGCGCGCGGGGCTGGCGGACACCTGGGGCAACGTGGCCACCAACGGCACCATTCTCGAGCAGAGCCAGATACTGACGACCCATAACCTTGCCGTGCTGCTTGAAGGGGCTGGCCTTCGCGCCATGTTGGAGCCGACATTGGACGCGCTGGCGCTAAAGGGATTCCAGTGGGTCTGCAGGCGCCAGCAGATGCGTATCGCGCATTGGCATGGCCGGCTGGTGATGCTCAAGAACACGGCGTACGCGTGGCGGCAGATGGTGTTCTTTCTGTCCATGCTCGACGATGACCGCAGGCGGCACGCTCTCGCGCGCATCGAGGCGCATTTTTTTGCGCAACCGGAGAACTTCAGGTCGCGCTTCGAGCCAGTCATGCAGGGCCTGCGGCTGGCCGCATCGGGCAGGCCGCTGCCTCAACAAGCGCCCGCGCCGGATGGCGCACGGGTTTTCACCGGCTGGACGACCGGCCCGCATTGGCTGTTGCCCAGCGTCCGCTAGCTGGTGCGCAGGGTGATGCCGTTTGAGATCGCAATCTCGATGTTTCCTGCTGCTCCCCGCAGTCCATCCAGGGATCAGCCAACCCGCCTAGGCGACAATCAGGCCGAATGCCGCCAGCGCCGCCGCAGCCTGCCGCTGCGAGATCACCGCCTTTTTGAAATACTTCGCGTCCATCACGTTGAGCCCGCTGATATCGGTATCGCGCAGGTCGGCGCCTTCGAAGCGGGTCAGCCGGGTCTGTGCGTTGCGCAGGCTGCCACCGCTGAAAACCGCGTCGCGAAAATCGCAGCCGGAAAGATCGGCATCGGAGAAATCCATGCCCTCCAGTTGCGCCTTGCGAAATGACAGTCCGCGCAGGTCGGCGCTGACCAGCAGGCAATCGCGGAACTCCAGTGCCCAGCCACTCACTTCCTGCAGGTGGGCGCCGGTCAGCTTGCAGTCCTTGAACTGCACCGACGACAGCGTGGCGCGTCGCCAGAAGCTGTTGTTGAGGTCGCAATGATCGAAGCGCGAATCACTGAGCTGGGCTGAGCTGAAATCGCATTGGCTGCCCCGGCACTTCTGCCATCGGCTTTCTTCCAGCGACGCCGCCAGCCAGTTTGCGCGGGTCAGTGAGCATTGGTTGAACTGGAAGCCGTCCATGTCCAAGCGCGAGAAATCGCCTTCGTCCAACGTGCAGGACTCAAACACCGCAGCACGTGGATGCGCCTTGATGATCGCCTGCATGCGTTCGCGGCTGATGGTCTCATCGCGGAATATCGGAGTGCTCATTGCTGCGGGAACCTGCGGTTGCTGATGCTTCATTGTGGGTGACAACTGCGTGTCGATGCAGTCTTGTTGCACCAGAAATTCTGTGTACAGCGCTGTAGCAGCATCATTCGAAGATGAAGAAAGGCGGCGCGATGGCTTTGCGCCAATAGGATTCTTCGGCCATATAGAACTGCTGTGCGTGGGCCTTGGCGAACCACGCCGCCGCGGCAGCCTCATCCTTCTGCAGGCCCTTGCCGCCGCGACCCAATGCCAGCCCGGCGAAGTATTGGCCGTAGACATTGCCTTGTTCGCCGGCGCGCTGGTACCAGCGCAGTGCTTCGGTCTTGTCCTCGGGCATGCCAATGCCTGCTTCGTGCAAGCTACCCAGATCGACCTGGGCCTCGGCATCGCCGCGCGCCGCCCGGCGTTGGATGCGAGCGATGGCGGCGTTGGTGGAGGGCCGGTCAGCAGCAAGGCGCGCGGCCTCGGTCGATGCGCGGGTGGCGCCGCGCAGGGCCTCCAACTTGTACAACTCACGCATGTACACCGCCGAGCGCAGCCGCCAGCGCAGCGCGCCGGCCATGTCACCCTGGCGCTCGTACCAGCGTGCCAGGTCGTCCATGGCATACGGCGAGCCGTGGTAAGCAGCGCTGTGGTACCAGCGGAACGCCTTGCGCGGTGAGGGCTTGAAGCGCACGTCCTGCGGTTTCTGTGGTTCGTCACTGCTGTCCAGACGGCCGCGCTCCAGTAGCGTGCCCAGTTGCTCTTCGGCGCTGGTGCTGCGATGGGTGCGTGGTTGTGTCGCTGCTGCGCGTGCGTACCAGTCCAGAGCGCGTGGGTCGTTCCAGGCCTGGTACATCCTGGCGACGCGCAGGGCCGAATCGAACTGACCATCGGCGGCAGCGGACAGCGCGTCGCGCTCGGTATCGCTGGGTGGGCGGCTGGCCGGCGCCGTCGCGCAACCGAGCAGGGTGAACAGGGTGAACAGGGGCAGGGCGTACAGCAGCAGGCGGGGCGTGGGGCGGGGCATCCGGCAGCTCGTCCAGGCAGGGGGGCGGGGATTATCGCGGAGCGCGCCAGCCCTGCTGCTGAATCGGTTGCCAAAGCAACAGTTGCGCGCCCGCCGAAACAGGGCTACGGTCAGCGCCATGTCCTCGTTCCTGGCCACCGCCGTCAACAATAACAACCGCAATAATCTGCGCGCGAATAATCGTGCGCGGCCACTGCGGGACTGCGACCAGAGCTAGAACAGGCAACACGCTCAGGACACCAGAAAACCCGCATCGGCCGATGCGGGTTTTTTTATGGCCGGGCGGGAACACCGAACGGCTGCAGGTCTACCAGCCGTTGCTTCGAATGTTTGTCCCCACACAACCCAGGAGCTTTCCCATGTGTTCCATCTTCGGCATTTTTGGCCTGCAATCCGGTGACGACCTGCAGGCGCTGCGTCGGCAGGCGCTTGAACAATCCCAGCGCCAACGGCATCGCGGCCCGGACTGGAGCGGCGTTTACGTAGACGACGGGGCGATCCTGGTGCACGAGCGCCTGGCCATCGTCGACCCAGCTGGCGGCTCGCAGCCGCTGCTGTCCGACGACGGTCAACTGGCGCTGGCAGTGAACGGTGAGATCTACAACCACCAGGAGCTGAAGAAGGAACTGACCCAGCCCTACGCCTTCCAGACCGGTTCGGACTGTGAAGTGATCAACGCGCTGTACCGGGAAGACGAACCGGCCTCGTACTTGAACAGGCTCAACGGCATTTTCGCGTTCGCGTTGTGGGACCGCGCCAAACAGCGCGTGATCATCGCCCGCGACCCGATCGGCGTGGTGCCGCTGTACTGGGGCCACGACAAGCAGGGCCGGCTGTGCGTTGCTTCGGAAATGAAGTCGCTGTCCGATACCTGCGCCGATGTTGCGCAGTTTCCGCCTGGCCACTGGTATGACAGCAGCACCGATACGCTGAGCAAGTATTACGAGCGCCCGTGGCGTGACTACGCCGCAGTGGAAGGCGTGGATGTATCGCTGGTTGAGCTGCGCGAGGCGTTCGAGCGTGCCGTGCACCGCCAGCTGATGACCGATGTGCCGTACGGCGTGTTGCTGTCCGGTGGTCTGGATTCGTCCTTGGTCGCTGCCGTTGCCGCACGTTATGCGCGCAACCGCATCGAAGACGGTGGCCAGAGTGAAGCCTGGTGGCCGCGCCTGCATAGTTTTGCGATTGGCCTGAAGGGCTCGCCGGATCTGGCCGCTGCCGAAGTTGCCGCTGCCGCACTGGGCACCGTGCACCACGGTTTCGAGTACACCTTCGAGGAAGGCCTGGACGCGGTGCCGGAAGTGATCCGCCACGTTGAAACCTATGACGTCACCACCATCCGCGCATCGACGCCGATGTTCCTGCTGGCGCGGCGCATCAAGGCAATGGGCGTGAAGATGGTGCTGTCCGGCGAAGGCAGCGACGAGATCTTTGGCGGCTATCTGTACTTCCACAAGGCACCCAACGCGCTGGAGTTCCACGAAGAACTGGTGCGCAAGCTCGACGCACTGAACAACTACGACTGCCTGCGTGCCAACAAGTCGATGATGGCCTGGGGCGTGGAGCCGCGCGTGCCGTTCCTGGACCGCGAGTTCCTGGACGTGGCAATGAAGATGGACGCACGCCACAAGATGATCGACAAGGCCAGCGGCCGCATCGAGAAGGCGGTGCTGCGCGAAGCCTTCGAAGGCTATCTGCCCAAGGAAATCCTGTGGCGGCAGAAGGAGCAGTTCAGTGACGGCGTCGGCTATGGCTGGATCGACGGTCTGAAGGCGCACGCTGAAGCGCAGGTCAGTGACCGCGTGCTGGCAGCGGCCGACAAGCGCTTCCCGCACAACCCGCCGCAGACCAAGGAGGCGTATTACTACCGCCATGTGTTCGAGCAGTTCTTCCCCAGCCATGCGGCGTCGGAGACCGTGCCGGGCGGCAAGTCGATTGCCTGCTCGTCACCGGCGGCGATTGCCTGGGATGCCAGCTTTGCCAGCATGGCCGACCCGTCCGGGCGTGCCGTAGCCGGTGTGCATGAGCAGGCACTGGCCGGCTGAGTGATGGCGCACGGCCCGTAGTGATACGGGCCGTGCGTTTTAAGCTGCCACAGCGCAACCGTGGGCCGTATCATCGCCGGCATACGCAAGGGATGATCATGGACGCAGGAACGCATCGCCCCGGCTCGCGGGTGCATTGGGGCCGGCTCTATCTGGGGTGGGCCGCGCTGCCGCTGTTGGCGGCGCTGCTGTTGGCCCGTTACGTCGGGATGGAGGTGCCGGCGCCGGTGCAGCAGGCCGTCAAGGCCGGCTCGGCGGCACTGCATTCGAGCTCACCCCTGGGTCTGTTCCTGCTGCAGCTGCTGGTATTGCTGCTGGTAGCCAAGGGTACCGGACGGCTGTTGCGCTGGTTCGGCCAGCCGGCAGTGATCGGTGAGATGGCTGCCGGCCTGATGATGGGGCCGCTGCTGTTTGGCAGTGTCTTCCCGCAGCTGCAGACCGCACTTTTCCCGGCCAGCTCACTGGGCCCTCTGGGGCTGATCAGTCAGCTCGGCGTGCTGATGTTCCTGTTGGTCGCCGGCGCAGAACTGGACCTGGGGCGGCTGCAAGGGCGGCGACGCTTTGCCATTGCAGTCAGTCACGCCGGCATTGCGGTGCCGTTCCTGTGTGGTGTGTTGCTGGCGATCTGGCTGTATCCGGCGCACGGCCCTGCAGGTGTGAGCTTCACCTCGTTTGCGCTGTTCATCGGCATCTCACTGAGCATCACCGCTTTCCCTGTGCTGCTGCGCATTCTTGCTGATCGCGGCATGACCCATAGTCCGCTGGGGCAGACGGCGATCGCCTGTGCAGCGCTGGGTGACGCGACGGCCTGGTGCATGCTCGCGTTGATTGTGGCGGCCACACAGGCGGCCGGCTGGGGCGCAGCAGGTTTCAGTCTGGCCTGTGTGACGGTTTTCATCGGGCTGATGTTGGGCGTAGTGCGCCCATGGTTTGCGCGGCAACAGATTGCCGCCGGGCGCGAAGGCGCGTGGTTGCTGGGCATGCTGTTGCTCACCCTGGCCAGTGCCTTGTTGACCGAGTCCTTGGGCATCCACGCGCTGTTCGGTGCGTTTGCCGCCGGTGTTGCCGCCAGCGCCAATGTGCAGCTGCGCGAGCTGATCATCGCCAAGGTCGAGCCATTGGCGGTGACCCTGCTGTTGCCGCTGTTCTTCGCCATGACCGGTTTGCGCCTGCGTGCCGATGCCTTGCAGGTCAGCGATCTCTGGCTGTGTGCGCTGGTGATAGCAGTAGCCAGTATCGGCAAGTTGCTCGGTACGTTTGCCGCCGCGCGTAGTGCGGGCATGCCGGCCCATGATTCGCTGCGCTTGGGCGTGCTGATGAACACCCGCGGCTTGATGGAGCTGATCGTGCTCAATCTTGGTTATGAACTTGGCTTGCTGGGCGACCGCCTGTTCGCGGTACTGGTGATCATGGCCTTGGTCACGACCGCGATGACTGGCCCCTTGCTGAGCTGGAGTGCGCGCGGCAAGGAAAAGGCCGGTTGAGTGTTTTTGTAGAACTATTTCCGTTGCTGTTTTTCCTCCCAATTCAAAAGGATTTCCGATGCGCGCATTGCCGTTGTTGATGCTGGGGTTGTTGAGTAGTCCAATTGTTGCCACAGCGGCCGAGCTGCCGCTGGAACGCCATCAACTGGGCAGCTGGGAGACGGATATCGGCTACACCGGCGTGGTGCGCGATGGCGACACGCTGCATGTTTCGGGTGTGCCATGCCGGGGCGCGGACATGCAGGCAGCAGTGCGTGACTGCTACGGCAAGCTGACGAGAATCCTGCAGCAGTTTGATGCGGACAGCAGCCAGGTGGTGAAGGAAACGGTGTTCACCACCGACATGGATGGCTTGATCAAGGCCATTCCAGAGCGCAAGACGTTCTTTGCCGATGGCAAGTATCCGGCCGCCAGTTGGGTGCAGATCAGCCGCCTGTTCGACGCCGAAGCCAAGCTCGAGGTGGAGTGGACGGTGCGGCTGAAGTAAGCGTGATGCGCAGGCGTAGCCCGGGTAAGCGAAGCGCACCCGGGGCTTTTTGCGCTTGACCAAGCTCAAAAGTTCCGCATCGATGGCAGCAGCGATTCGCTCTTCGTGCGCGGATGTATTGCCTGTTTCCCGGGTGCGCTGCGCTTACCCGGGCTACCGATGACATGCAGCCCCGCCAGTTGTGGGAGCGGCGCAAGCCGCGAAGCCGGAACACCATCAGGTTGCACATGCATCCAGTGTTTCAGTAAATCCAGCTTCGCGGCTTACGCCGCTCCCACAGTCAGATGTCAGATGTCAGCTGGGGCTGCCTGTGTCTGCATGCAGACGTGCGCTGGTTTCTCAGCGCGGACTCAATTTCATGCTGTGTGTCGCCTTGCCTGGCAGGAACGGGGTTGGCCGGCCTTCCACCCAGTCTTCGTGGCCCGCGCCCCAGAATGGCGACAGTGGATGCCCGCTCTGGCCGCCGGGCATATGCACGATGCCATCGGCCTCGTGGCCGGGCGAGACCACCATGCGTTCGGACGCGCCGAATTTGGGCCCGACCACGCGCGGCATGTCGCTGTCACCGGCGAGAGGTTCTGCTGTCATGCAGAGCCAGCGCTTGAACAAGGCTGGCAATGCCGCCGAGATTGGATGGCAGATCGCCGCGGTATTGCGTTCGCCCCAACTGCGTTGCGTCAGATCGGGTCCCTGCGCGGCCAGATCTTTTTCCAGCTGCCGCGCACTGTCAGCCAGCAAGGCATCCCAACTTTCATACGGCGGCGGTAGCAGGTTTGCCGGGCGTTCGCTGAGCATGGGCCACAGCACGCCCTCGAACTGGGCCAGATTGGGCGCGATGTAACGCTCGCCCAGCTGCGCCTTTGCAGGTGCCAGCAGGGCACCTTCCATGTTGTCCATCAGGATGCCGCGAAAACCACGCGCCATCCGGTAGCTGACCGAATCGGTGGAGGCGCGGCCCTGCCATTGGCGGCTGGCCGCTTCCAGGCGCCTGAGCGCGGGGTCTTCGCTGTGCTCGACGGTCTGCCGCAGCAGTTTCCACCAACGCTCCATCAGCAATGCGCGGTCGTCGAGCTGGACGGCCAGCAGGTCACCTTCCTTGAAGCTTTCGTGGGCAAACAGACCGTCGCGGATCTGCTTTGCACGCGCGCCGAAGTCATAGCCGCCGTCGCCGGCCTCGGCCAGCGCGGCGCCGTCCAGCACGCGGCCGTTGGCTGTCCACAGGCGATGATCCGGCGGATCAATCAGTGCCGGTGCCTGGTCGGTGCGGATGGGCCAGGGCGGGCAGCTGGGTTGCGCGGCTGCATCGGCATGGCAGGAGGGATCCCGTGCCGGCCGCGCGCCGATCAGGCGCCAGGCGATGCGTCCGCTGCGGTCGCCGACCAGCAGGTTCTGCGCTGGGACACCGGAGCGATCGGCTACTGCGAAGGCCGTGTCCAGATCGGCTGCCTTGGCCATGTCGGCGAAATCCAGACGCACGGCACCGGCCTGCTGGCCGACCCAGCGCAATGCCAACAGGCGGCCGTCCGGCTCTTCATGCAGAACCGGGCCCCAGGCGCTTTCGCGTACCAACAGCATTTCCGGGCTGGCACCGGCAACAGCAATGGCCTCGTTGAAGGTCCGCAGCGGCGCATCGGCGGGCAGGGTCGTGTAGTCGGCGGTGTCGATATAGCTGTTGGTGAAGGCCCAGGCCACCCGCGTATTGCTGCCGACGATGACCGACGGCAGGCCGGGCAGGGTGAAGCCGGCGACATCGACCTTGCCCTCCGGCGCGGTCGGGTCGGCATAACGCAAGCGTGCGCGGAACCATATGTTCGGCGCGCGCAGGCCCAGGTGCATGTCGTCGGCGATGATGGCGCGGCCGTCTGAGGTTAGTGCGCCTGCGACCGCGAAGTTGTTGCTTCCCGGAAAGGAGTCGGCCGCCGCAGGGGGCCCGCCTACGTCTCTCTCCCGCCCAGCGGGAGAGAGGGGGACCGCTTGCGAAGCAGGCGGTGGAGTGAGGGCGCGCGCGGTGCCGCCATTACGCAGGTCCAACGTTGCCGCGTCCGGCAGCAAGGCATCGCCACGGGGCGCGCCGAACAAGGGCGCATCCCAACTGCTGCCGTCGTGGGAGAGCAGCGCGTACAGCGCCGGCGGCACGACGCTACGGATGCGCGCCATTGCCAGTTCGCGGGTATTGGTCGGGTCCTGCAGGTCGGCATACATCGCCAGCCCGGTCAGCACCGAATCCTCCAGTTCCCAGGGGCGCGGTTGCTGGCGCAGCAGCAGATAGGGCCATGGCCGCACCGGCAAGGCAGCAAGCCCGGCATTGACGCCTTCACGGTAAGCCTCAACGACATCGCGCTTGCCGCCCAAGGCGGCGCCGAGGTTCTGCTGGGTATGGGCGCGCAGGCGATGCACACGCATGCGCCTGTCCGGCGGCAAGGCCTTGGCGCCGAACAGCTCGGACAACTCGCCGGCCGCCGAGCGCCGCATCAGGTCCATTTCGAAGAAGCGCTCCTGCGCATGCACATAGCCCAAGGCACGCGCCATATCGGTCTCGTTGGCGGCCTGGACGGTGAGTACCCCCAGCGCATCGCGCTCGATGCTGACCGGCGCTGACAGGCCCGGCAGGGCCAGTTCCCCGTCCAGCTGTGGCAAGCTGCCGCGCAGCAGTCCCCAGATCACCAGCAGCAGCACCAGCACCAATCCCAATACAACCCAAAGCGAACGCAGCAGCCAACGCAGCACAGGCCTACCCCCGGTAGCGGTTCTGTCGCGATTGTAGACAGCTTGTGAAGCCGAAAGAGAGGGAATCGCAACTGAAAGTGATTCCGATTAGATCATTGGCTTTTCAGATGGGGCACCCTATGCACCATCGAATCATCAGGAGCACCCCCATGCAGGGCAAACCCGAAGTCATTGAATGCCTGAAGGAACTGCTGCGCGGCGAATTGGCCGCGCGCGACCAGTACTTCATCCATTCCCGTCGTTACGAGGATCAGGGCCTGCTGGCGCTGTACGAGCGCATCGGTCACGAGATGGAAGAAGAGACCGAGCACGCCGATGCGCTGCTGCGTCGCATCCTGTTCCTGGGCGGCAATCCGGACATGCGTCCGCACGCCTTCGAGTCGGGCGTGACCGTGATGGAGATGCTGGAAAAGGACCTGCAGGTGGAATACCAGGTGCGCGCGAATCTGGCCGCCGGTGTGAAGCTGTGCGAAGCGCAGGGTGATTACGTCAGCCGCGACATCCTGATCGCGCAGCTGCGTGACACCGAAGAAGACCATGCCTGGTGGCTGGAGAAGCAGCTGGGCCTGATCAAGCGCATTGGCCTGGAGCTGTACCAGACCAGCAAGATGGACGCCAAGGGCACCGCGGCGCATTGACCTGAAGGCGGCGAAAGCCGCCTTGTGGTGCCGACCCATGGTCGGAATCTGTCAGGTCTGTCGGTAATGCCGTTGCTGACCCTGGTTCGGCGTCTGTCAGGTCAATCGGTAATGCCCTTGCCGACCATGGGTCGGCACTACCAGGTCAGCCGGTAATGCCCTTGCCGACCATGGGTCGGCACTACAGGCGCTGCAGCTTGTATACGGCTGTGGATAGCGTGCTTATCCCTTCGGGATTGAAATCCGGCTGCTGGTCGCGGATGTCGCGGCGCTCCAGCAGACTGGCATGCCACGGGGTGGCGAACAGGCGTTGTACTTCGGCCTCTTCCACCGAGAAGGGTGGGCCTTGTTTTTCATCCTGCGGGTATTCCAGGGTGATCAGTACGCCCTGGCAGCCCACCGGCAACTGCGCGTAGAGCGTGTCGCGGTAGTGCTGACGCAGGTGTGGCGGCAAGGCGATCAGCGCGGCGCGGTCATAGACGCCGGCGATGTCCGCCAGCAGGCCAGCATCCAACGCGAAGGCATCGCCGCAGATGATCTCGATTGGCCCGGCGCTGTAGTGCTCGCCATAGTGGCTGCTGTGGCGCTGCGGGGTGATGCCGGCTTCGGCGAAAAACTGCTCGATGGCCATCGGTGACAGCTCGATGCCCAGCACGCGGTGGCCCTGCGCGGCCAGCCAATGCATATCCAGGGTCTTGCCGCATAGCGGCACCAGTACGCGGCTGCCGTGCGCAATTTCCAGCGTGGGCCAGTGCTTCTGCAGCAGCGGCATCACTTCGCTGCGATGAAAACCGATTTGACCGTTCTGCCAACGTTGCAGCCAGAAGTCGGGTTGCATGGGGTTCTCCGAGTGCGATTGCCTGGTGGGCTGTTTGTAGGAGCGGCGTGAGCCGCGAAGCCGAGAACAATGGATCAATGGTGATTCGTGGTGGCTGATGCTGGTTGGATTTCCAGCTTCGCGGCTTACGCAGCTCCTACAACAACGAAAAAAAGAAGGCCGGGCAATGCCCGGCCTTCTTTTGTTACTGGACGTCCAGCCCTTCAACCTTCTGCCAACCACGCGGCAACAAATGCCCGCGCGTCGCCCTTGTCCCCAGATACGTTTCCAGGTCCTTGAACGAGAGGTTCATGGTGCGCTGGCCACTGCGCACCTGCAGGGTGTTGCCCGGGCCTACCGCAACCACCGCCACCACGCGCTCGGTGGAGAGCTTGGCCTTGGGGATCTCGATGATCTTGTTGCCCTTGCCCTTGTCCAGCTCGGGCAGCTCGCTGGCCGGAATGGCCAGCATGTTGCCGGCGCTGGTGACCGCGACGATGCGGTCGGTTTCCGGGTTGGCGACCAGTGAAGGCGTCAGCACTGCCGAACCGGTGGACAGGTTGAGCATCGCCTTGCCGGCTTTGTTGCGACCGGTGAGGTTTTCGAAGCGGGTGACGAAGCCGTAGCCGTGCGTGGAGGCCAACACGAAGCGGGTGTTGTTGTCGCCGCTGGCCACGGTGACGAAACTGCTGCCCGAGGCCGGCGAGAAGCGACCGGTCAGCGGCTCACCATTGCCGCGCGCCGAGGGCAGGGTGTGCACCGGCGTGGAATAGGCGCGGCCTTCGGTATCGAGGAAGGCCACCTGCTGGGTGCTGCGCGTACGCGCCACTGCCAGCAGGCTGTCACCGTCGCGGTAGTTCAGGGTCGAGCCGTCGACATCGTGGCCCTTGGCTGCACGTACCCAGCCCTTCTCCGACAGTACGACCGTCATCGGTTCGCTGGGTACCAGCTCGGTTTCGTCGATGGCCTGGGCGGCACCACGCTGGACCAGCGGCGAGCGGCGCTCGTCGCCGAACTTCTTGGCATCGGCCAGCAGTTCGTCCTTGACCAGCTTCTTCAGCTTGGCGTTGCTCTGCAGGATGGACAGGATCTTGTCGCGTTCCTTGGCCAGCTCATCCTGCTCGCCACGGATCTTCATTTCTTCCAGGCGCGCAAGCTGCTTGAGCTTGGTTTCCAGAATGTACTCGGCCTGGTCTTCGCTCAGCGCGAAGCGCGCGATCAGCGCGGCCTTGGCATCGTCCTCGGTGCGGATGATGCGGATCACTTCATCCAGGTTGAGGAAGGCAACCAGCAAGCCTTCCAACAGGTGCAGGCGACGCTCCACCTTCTGCAGGCGGTGGTTGAGGCGGCGGGTCACCGTGTCCTGACGGAAACGCAGCCACTCGCTGAGCAGCATCTTCAGGTTCTTGACCTGCGGGCGGCCGTCCAGGCCGATGACATTGAGGTTGACGCGGTAGCTGCGCTCAAGGTCGGTGATGGCGAACAGGTGGCCCATCAGCTGTTCGGCATCGACGCGGTTGGAGCGCGGCATCAACACCACGCGCACCGGGTTGGCGTGATCGGATTCGTCGCGGATGTCTTCCAGCCACGGCAGCTTCTTGGCGCGCATCTGCGCGGCAATCTGCTCGATCACCTTGGATGGAGAAACCTGGTGCGGCAGCGCATCGATGACGATGTTGGCGCCTTCCTTCTTGAAGGTGGCGCGTGCACGCACGCTGCCGTTGCCGGTTTCGTAGATATTCCGCAGGTCCGACGGCGAGGTGATGATCTCGGCCGTGGTCGGGTAGTCCGGGCCCTTCACGTGCTCGCACAGCTCGGCGATGCTCGTGTCCGGCTCGTCGATCAGGCGCACCAGTGCGCTGACGATCTCATTGAGATTGTGCGGCGGCACGTCGGTTGCCATGCCCACGGCAATGCCGGTGGTGCCATTGAGCAGCAGGTGCGGCAGGCGCGCCGGCAACCAGGTCGGTTCCTCCAAGGTGCCGTCGAAGTTGGGCGTCCAATCGGTGGTGCCATGGCCCAGCTCGCCCAACAGCATCTCGGCAATCGGGGTCATCTTGGATTCGGTGTAACGCATGGCCGCGAACGACTTGGGGTCGTCGCTGGAGCCGAAGTTGCCCTGGCCCTCGATCAGCGGGTAGCGGAACGAGAACGGTTGCGCCATCAGCACCAGCGCTTCGTAGCAGGCGCTGTCACCGTGCGGGTGGTACTTACCGATCACGTCACCGACGGTACGCGCGGACTTCTTGGGCTTGGATGCAGCACCCAGGCCCAGTTCGCTCATCGAATAGATGATGCGGCGCTGCACGGGCTTGAGCCCGTCACCGATGAACGGCAGGGCGCGGTCCAGCACCACGTACATGGAGTAATCAAGATAGGCGCGTTCGGCGTATTCGCGCAGCGGCTGCTGTTCAAAGCCGTGGAAAGCTTGGCGTGCAGGATCGGTCATTGCGGGTGGTGCTACCTGTGAACGTTGAAGCCGCGGCGTGGCTGCCGGCTTCCAGACCCATCAATTATCCGGATGGCGGCGGCGATGCCAAGCGCGGCGGTGATCCGGGTGATGTCGGTGTCATCGATTATGGACATATGTGTAACGGTGAATTCACTTCTTGATGGAAATATTCCATTGAGAATATTTCCAGGTGGAAATAAAATGCCGCCCCATGACTGAACCCTTTCCCCGGCCGACCAGCTTCGGCCTGCTGCTGCGCCAGGTGGGCGATGGGCTGGTACGCCAGCTCGACGCCACCATGGCCGAAGAAGACCTTGGCATCGGTTTCACCCATTACGTCGGGCTCAAGGTGCTGTCGCAACTGGCGCCATGCACCGCCGCCGAGCTGGGCCAGGCCATCAACCAGGTGCCCAGCGCGGTGACCCGGTTGCTGGACCGGCTGGAGTCGCTTGGCGCCGTGCGCCGTGAGCCGCACGCACAGGACCGGCGGGCGTTGCAGTTGGTGGTTACCGATGACGGCAAGGCCTTGTGGGAACGGCTCAAGGTGCGTGGCGACCGGATCATGGATCTGGCCCTGGGCGACCTTGATGAAGCCGAGCGTGAGCAATTGTTTTCACTATTGACCCGGGTACGGGACGCCCTTTCTCCCCCATGAACACTTCTCCTATGAAATGCACGCGGCTGTTGTTGCCGGGTGCCCTGGTGCTGGCGCTCGCCGCTTGCGCCAGCAGCCGTGGCCTGCAACCGCAGGGCCATCTGCTTGACGCCGACAGCCTGCACGGCGGCCGTGCGCTCGCCAGCGCGCCGCTCAGCGCTGCCGGTTTCCCGGCCGCCGACTGGTGGCGGGCGCTCGGTGACCCACAGCTGGATGCGCTGGTCGCCGAAGGCCTGCGCAGCAGTCCATCGCTGGACGCGGCCGACGCCCGACTGCGTCAGGCGCAGGCACAAGCTGCCGGCGCCAACGCCGAGCGCAAGCCCAGCCTGTCGCTGGCGCCGGGCTATACCGGCCTGACCCTGCCTGAATCGATGGCCGGTGATCTGGGCGGCGATTACATGGGCAGCGTGCAGGCCGTGGCCAACTTCAGTTATGGCGTGGATCTGTGGGGCGGCAAGCGCGCCAACTGGGAAGCAGCCGTGGACAGCGGCCATGCCGCAGCAGTGGATGCGCAGGCCGCGCGCCTGGATCTGTCGGCCGCCATCGTCCAGGCCTATGTGCAGCTGGCCCATGCCGGGCAGCTGCAGCAGGTGGCCAACGACGAACTGACGCGCGCCGAAAAGACATTGGAACTGACCCAGCAGCGTCGCCGCGCCGGCATCGACAGCAACCTGCAGGTGACCCAGGCGCAGGCCCGTCTGCCGCTTGCCCGCCAGCAGCAGCTGGCCGCGCAGCAGCAGATCGATTCGACCCGCAATGCCTTGGCTGCGCTGCTGGGGCAGGGCCCGGACCGCGGCCTGGACATCGCCGTTCCAGGTGAATTGAACCCGCTTGCCCTGCAACTGCCGAGCCTGCTGCCCAGTGAACTGCTGGGCCGGCGCCCGGACATCGTCGCCGCACGCTGGCGGGTGGAAGCGGCCGACAAGCAGATCAAGGTCGCCAAGACCCGGTTCTATCCCAGCCTCAACCTGACCGCATTGGGCGGTGTGGTGTCGAAGAACCTGGACAGCCTGCTGCAGAGCGGTTCCACCTTCGGTCTGCTGGCGCCAGCGCTGAGCCTGCCGATCTTCGACGGCGGCCGCCTGCGTGCCGGCCTGGCCAGCAGCGATGCCGACTACGACCTGGCCGTGGCCAGTTACAACCACACCGTGATCGAGTCACTGCGTGATGTGGCCGACCAGGTCGCCGCGCTGCGCTCGCTGGGCGAGCAGGTGCAGGCCCAGCAACAGGCACAGGCCACCGCGCAGGCCGCCAATGATCTGGCCCAGCAACGCTACCGCGCCGGCATCGGCAACTACCTGGACGTGCTGAGCACGCAGGACCAGTTGCTGCGCAGCCAGCAGCAGCTGAGCAACCTGCAGTCGCAGCGGCTGCTGTCCTCGGTGCGCCTGAGTGTGGCACTGGGCGGGGGCTTCCAGCCCGACGCCACTGCCGAACCTGCCGCCGTTACCGCCCATTCGAATTCCTGAGACACCTCCCCCATGAGCCAGACCTCCTCCCCTGAAGCGGCAGCCGCCGCTCCCAGCCGCCGCGGCAAGCTGCTGCGCGGCCTGTTGTTCGTCATCGTGATCCTGCTGCTGGCATTTGCAGCCTGGTATTACTTCATGGGCCGCTGGGCCGAGGACACCGATGACGCCTATGTCGGCGGCAACCAGGTGCAGATCACCCCGCAGATCACCGGCACGGTTGTGTCCATTGCGGCCGATGACGGCATGAAGGTAGAGCAGGGCCAGTTGCTGGTGCAGCTGGACCCGGCCGACACCGAAGTGGCCATGCAGCAGGCACGCGCCAACCTCGCCAGTACCGTGCGCCAGGTGCGCGGCCTGTACCGCAGCGCAGAAGGCGCGCAGGCGGAGTTGAGCGCACGCCAGATCACCGTCAAGCGGGCCCGCGAAGATTTCGCTCGCCGCCGCGACCTCGCCGCTACTGGTGCCATCTCCAACGAAGAACTGGCGCATGCCCGCGACGAACTGGCCGCTGCCGAAGCCGCTGTGGCTGGTTCGCGCGAAAGCGTTGAGCGCAGCCGCGCGCTGATCGATGACACCGTCATCGCCACCCAGCCGGACGTGCAGGCCGCGGCAGCGCAGCTGCGCCAGGCCTATCTCAACAACGCCCGCGCCGGCATCGTTGCGCCGGTGACCGGTTATGTCGCGCGCCGCTCGGTGCAGGTTGGCCAGCGCGTGCAGCCCGGCGCCGCCTTGATGGCGGTGGTGCCTGCCGAACAGATGTGGGTGGATGCCAACTTCAAGGAAACCCAGCTGCGCCACATGCGCCTGGGCCAGGAAGTGGAACTGCGCTCGGACCTGTACGGCAGTGACGTGACCTACAAGGGCCGCATCACCAATCTCGGCCTGGGCACCGGCTCGGCGTTCTCGCTGCTGCCAGCGCAGAACGCCAGCGGCAACTGGATCAAGATCGTGCAGCGCGTGCCGGTACGCATCACCATCGATGCCAAGCAGTTGGCCGAGCATCCGCTGCGCCTGGGCCTGTCGATGAAGGCCGAGGTCAACCTGCACGACCAGAAGGGCACGGTGCTGCCGGCCGATGCCGTCAAGGGCACGGTGTACGGCACGCAGGTCTATGCCAAGCAGCTGCACGATGCCGATGCGCTGATCCACAGCATCATCCAGGACAACCTGCCGCCGTCCGCGCGCGCCAGCTGAGGTCATCATGTCCGCTCAAGCTCCCACAGCACCGGCCGCACCTGCGGTCAGTGCAGGGCCGGCCAATGTAGCCCTGTGCACGGCTGGCCTGGCGCTGGCCTCGTTCATGCAGGTGCTGGATACCACCATCGCCAACGTCTCGTTGCCGACGATTGCCGGCAACCTCGGCGCCAGTTCGCAGCAGGCGACCTGGGTGATCACCTCGTTTGCCGTCAGTACCGCGATTGCCTTGCCGCTGACCGGCTGGCTGAGCCGCCGCTTCGGTGAAGTGAAACTTTTCATCTGGGCGACGATCGCCTTCTCGATTGCCTCGCTGCTGTGCGGCATCGCCCAGAGCATGGGCATGCTGGTGGTATCGCGCGCGCTGCAGGGTTTCGTGGCCG
The DNA here is from genome assembly GCF_056756175.1 of Stenotrophomonas sp. STEN240. NCBI lineage: Bacteria > Pseudomonadati > Pseudomonadota > Gammaproteobacteria > Lysobacterales > Lysobacteraceae > Stenotrophomonas > Stenotrophomonas sp. STEN240. The sequence continues at coordinate 37,313 of NZ_JBRRBO010000037.1, forward strand.
GGCCGATGTACCCGATCACCCAGTCGCTGCTGGTGTCGATCTATCCACGAGAGAAGCGCGGGCAGGCACTGGCCTTGTTGGCGATGATCACCGTGGTGGCGCCGATTGCCGGCCCGATTCTCGGTGGCTGGATCACCGACAACTACAGCTGGGAATGGATCTTCCTGATCAACGTACCGCTGGGCGTGATTGCCGCGGCGATTGTGGGTGGCCAGCTTCGCCATCGTGTCGAGCAGACCGAGCGGCCGAAGATGGATTACGTTGGCTTGGTGACGCTGGTGATCGGTGTGGGCTGCCTGCAGCTGATGCTGGACCTGGGCAACGAGGAAGACTGGTTCAACTCGACCAAGATCGTGGTGCTGACCTGCATCGCGGTGGTGATGTTGGCGGTGTTCGTGATCTGGGAGCTTACCGACAAGGATCCCATCGTCGATCTGAAGCTGCTGCGGCATCGCAACTTCCGCGCCGGCACGCTGGCGATGATCGTCGGCTACGCCGCGTTCTTCTCGGTGGCGTTGATGATCCCGCAGTGGTTGCAGCGCGACATGGGCTATACCGCGATCTGGGCCGGTCTGGCGACTGCGCCACTGGGCATCCTGCCGATCATGGTGGCGCCGGTGCTGGGCAAGTTCGGTCACAAGGTCGATATGCGGTATCTGGCGACGATTGCGTTCTTCGTGTTGTCGATGACCAGCTTCCTGCGTTCGGGCTTCAACCTGCAGGTCAACTTTGAACACGTGGCTGGCGTGCAGTTGCTGATGGGCGTGGGCTTGGCCTTGTTCTTCATGCCGGTGCTGCAGATTCTGCTGTCCGACCTTGAGGGGCGCGAGATTGCCGCAGGCTCAGGTCTGGCTACCTTCCTGCGGACCTTGGGCGGCAGCTTCGCCGCATCGCTTACCACCTGGCTGTGGGCACGTCGTACCCAGCAGCATCATGCGGACCTGACCGAGCACGTATCGCTGTACGACCCGGGCATGCACGACCAGGTAACTGCGATGGGGCAGGGCGACCTGCAGCATGGCGCGGCGATGCTCAACGAGATGATCAATCACCAGGCCTCGCAGATGGGCTTCAACGACATCTTCCTGCTGCTGGGCTGGGTGTTCCTGCTGATCATAGGCCTGGTGTGGCTGGCCAAGCCGCCGTTCGGTGCGGGTGGTGGTGCAGCGGCGGGAGGCGGGCACTAGCCCCTGGTTTGTAGGAGCGGCGTAAGCCGCGAAGCCCATAACAATAAAATCGCGGGCTGGCCTTTGATCGTATGGATCAGTGGCTTCGCGGCTTACGCCGCTCCTACAATTCAAAGGCAGATCGCGGGCACAAAAAAACCCGCTTTCGCGGGTTGTTTCGTTTGAGTCGTGGTGCCCGGGAGAGGACTCGAACCTCCACGGAGTTGCCCCCGCTAGCACCTGAAGCTAGTGCGTCTACCAATTCCGCCACCTGGGCACTTCAGGCCGCGCAGTTTGAAGAGGATGGCGATCTTTGTCAACGGTTTTTCTCATTCATCTGCGGTGATCCTGTGCGCACCCCTGTACACGTGGGTCCATGTACCATGGAGGCTGATGAAAAACAAAAAGACCACTGGGGCCGACAAGGCCCAAAAGTCCGCCACCGGCAGCAAGCCGGGCAAGGCGCCGGGCAAAGCCCCCAAAGCAAAGTCGGCCAAGCTGCCGCCATGGATGCCGGAAAGTCTTTCCGCACCCGCAAAGCCAGGCGTTGCCAAGCCTGCCAAGGCCGGCCCGGCGCGCTCCGGCCCAGCCAAGCCAGGCAAACGCAAATTCACTGACGACGCCGCGCCGCAGAGTTTCGTGCGCGGTCGTCGCAAGCCGGGTCCGCCGGTTGCTGCCTTCGATGATCCTTATGCGTCGCGCGAAGCCGAGCGCTACGCGCAGCCGATTGCCAGTCGCGAGGCCATCCTGCAGTTGCTTGACCGCTGCGAAGGCCCGCAGAACGCCGACGAAATCGCCGCCCAGCTGGGCCTGACCGAGCCAGATCGTGCCGATGCACTGAGCAAGCGCCTCGGCGCGATGGTGCGTGACGGCCAACTGGTGCAGAACCGCCGTGGTGGCTTCGCTCCGGTCAGCCAGTTGAGCCTGATCCCCGGCGTGGTGATCGCCAACCCGGAAGGCTTCGGCTTCCTGCGCCCGGACGAGGGCGGCGACGATCTGTTCCTGTCGCCGTATGAAATGCGCAAGGTGATGCATGGTGACCGTGCATTGGCCAACGTTACCGGCATCGACCGCCGTGGCCGCCGCGAAGGCGCCATCGCCCGCGTGCTGGAACGTGGCGTCAACCGCCTGATCGGGCATTTCAGCGTGGAGGCCGGCATCAGTTATGTGGTGCCGGACGACAAGCGCATCCAGCGCAACATCCAGATCCCGGGCGACGCTACTGGCGGCGCCAAGGACGGGCAGCTGGTGGTCTGCGAGTTGACCCATGCACCGGATTCACGTCGTCCGCCGATCGGCAAGATCATCGCCGTGCTCGGCGACAAGCTGACCCCGTCGCTTGTGGTGGAAACCGCCATCCACGGCCACGAGCTGCCTTACGAATTCCCGCCGGAAGTGCTGGACGAAGCCACTGCCGTGCCGTTGACGGTGGAAGCGTCGATGATCGGCAATCGCGTGGACCTGCGCAGCATGCCGCTGGTCACCATCGACGGTGAGGACGCCAAGGATTTCGATGACGCGGTTTACTGCGAGCCGAACCGTGATGGTTTCCGCCTGGTCGTAGCCATCGCCGACGTCTCCAATTACGTGCGTCCCGGTACGCCGCTGGACGATGAAGCACAGCGCCGCGCAACCTCGGTGTATTTCCCCGGTTTCGTCGTGCCGATGCTGCCGGAGACGCTGTCCAACGGCATCTGCTCGCTGCGGCCGAAGGAAGACCGCATGTGCTTCGTCTGCGACATGCAGATCGGGCGCGATGGCCAGGTCAGCGAGTCCAAGTTCTACGAAGCGGTGATGAACTCGCACGCACGCCTGACCTATACGCAGGTGTGGGCGGCGGTGGGTGAGGACGACGCGGACACCAAGGCCTTCATCGGCCCGCTGATGCCGCAGATCCAGAACCTGCACCAGCTCTACCGCATCCTGTCCAAGGCGCGCGAGCGCCGTGGCGCGATCGAGTTTGAATCCTCGGAAGTGCGCTTCGTGCTGGACAACCGTGGCGAAGTGACCCAGGCCGGCATGATGGTGCGCAACGACGCCCACAAGCTGATCGAGGAATGCATGATCGCCGCCAACGTGGAGGCCGCGCGCTACCTGCTGTCCAAGCATGTGCCGGCGCCGTTCCGCGTGCATGAGCGGCCACCGGAGTCCAAGTTCGCCGACCTGCTGGAATTCCTCAAGGAATTCAAGCTGAGTCTGCCGCCGTGGAGCAAGGTGCAGCCGGGTGATTACACCAAGCTGCTGAAGAAGGTGCGCGAGCGCCCGGACGCAGCACTGCTGGAATCGGTGCTGCTGCGCAGCCAGTCGCTGGCGGTGTATTCGCCGGACAACAACGGCCACTTCGGCTTGGCGTTGGAGGCGTACGCGCACTTCACTTCGCCGATCCGCCGTTACCCGGATCTGCTGGTACACCGTGCCATCAAGTACGCGCTGACCGGCGGCCCGCTCGACAAGTACACCTACACTCCGCGCGAAATGGCGGCGTTGTCGCTGCAGTGCTCCGAGCGTGAGCGCCGTGCCGACGAGGCCGAGCGTGAGGTGGACGAGCGTTTCCGCGCGGCGTGGATGGAAAAGCACGTGGGCAGCCAGTTCGATGGTGTCATCAGTGGCGTCACCAGCTTTGGCCTGTTCGTCGAACTGTACGAGTCCAAGGTCAATGGCCTGGTCCACGTGACCCAGCTGCCGCACGACTATTACCAGTTCGACCCCATCCGCAAGACGCTCAGCGGCGACCGCCGTGGCAGCGAATTCCGGCTTGGCGACCGGGTCCGCATCCTGGTGCTCAAGGCCAGCATGGAAGAGCGCAAGATCGACTTCCGCCTGGTCGAGGACAAGGACGGCAAGGTCGAAGCACCGACCCCGCAGCCCGAACGCGGCAAGCCGGCCAAGCGTACCAAGCAGAAATATTGAGGTCAGGAGTAAGGGAAGAGGAGTGGGAAGTGAGGCAGAGCACCGGCCCTGTTTGGCCGGGACGGTGCGGCTCTGCTGTGTTTCTGCCCCTCTCACTCCTCTTCACTCGCTCCTCGGTAGTACCATTGCCCCCCAGAATTCCCCCATGTGACGCCCATGAGCAAGCAGAACCAATGGATCGTCGGCGTCAATGCCGTTGCTTCGTCGATCGAGAAAGACCCCGAAAACGTCCGCGAGGTCCTGATCGAGGCCGGTGCCAAGAACCCGCGCCTGGTTGAAATCGAGGAAGAAGCCCTGCGCAAGGGCATCGACGTACGCAAGGTCAACGCCCAGGCGTTGGGCGGCGTGGCCGGCCAGGTCCGCCACCAGGGTGTGGTTGCGCGCTATGCCGCGCCCAAACTGTGGGACGAGAACGAGCTGAAGGGCCTGATCGAAGCGGCCGAAGGCAAGGCGCTGGTGCTGGTGCTGGACGAAGTGCAGGACCCGCACAATCTCGGCGCCTGCCTGCGCAGTGCGGCTGCCGCTGGCGTTACCGCCGTTGTGATCCCGAAGGACAAGAGCGCCCCGGTCAACGCGACCGTGCGCAAGGTCAGCGCCGGTGCGGCCGACAGCATTCCGGTGGTGTCGGTCACCAACCTGGTCCGTTGCATCAAGGACATGCAGAAGCTGGGCGTCTGGGTGTACGGCCTGGCCGGTGAATCGGACACCACCATCCACAAGCTCGACCTGCGCGGCAACGTGGCGCTGGTGATGGGCGGCGAAGCTGACGGCATGCGCCGCCTGACCCGCGAGACCTGCGACCAGCTGGTGCGCATCCCGATGCCGGGCGACATTGAGAGCCTCAATGTATCCGTGGCGACGGGTGTGGCATTGTTCGAGGCTGTCCGCCAACGCCTGTAAGGAACACCATGCCCCGCACGCCGCATCGTCTTTTCCTCCGATTGACTGTGGCGCTGGCGGGGCTTTGCGTCCTCAGCGCCGCCGCGCAGGACGCACCGCGCGTACGTGCGCGTGACCTGGGCGTTGCGCCCGGCATCTTCAGCCCCGGCAGCAACAACGCGATTACCGACGTGGCCGGCGTACGCGTCGGCCAGGTCACGTTGAGCGAAGGCAATACGGTACGCACCGGTGTCACCGCGATCCTGCCGCACCCGGGCAATGTCTACCGCTCGCGGGTGCCGGCGGCACTGCACGTGGGCAATGGCTTCGGCAAATTTGTCGGCAGCACCCAGGTAAACGAACTGGGCGAACTGGAAACCCCGATCCTGTTGACCTGCACGCTGTGCGTGTGGAAAGCCGCCGATGCGATGGCCGACTGGATGCTGGCGCAGCCGGACATGCAGCAGGTGCGTTCCTTGAACGTGGTTGTCGGCGAAACCAACGACGGCGGCCTCAATGACATCCGTGCACGCCCGATCACCGCCGCTGCGGTGCGCCAGGCATTGGAAAGTGCGAACAGCGGGCCGGTGCAGGAAGGCAGTGTTGGTGCCGGTACGGGCACCGTGGCATTCGGCTGGAAGGGCGGTATTGGTACCTCATCGCGCAAGCTGCCCGAGAGCCTGGGGGGCTGGACGGTAGGCGTGCTGGTACAGGCCAATTTCGGCGGCGTGCTGCAGGTCGAAGGCGCGCCGGTCGGCCGTGAGCTGGACCGTTACGCGTTCCAGAATGCAGTGGCTGCGCAGGGCAATGTGCGCGGGTTGGCTGATGATCGCGGCGATGGCTCGGTGATCATCGTGGTGGCAACCGATGCGCCGTTGTCGGATCGCAACCTGCGGCGGCTGGCATCGCGCGGGATGATGGGGCTGGGGCGTACCGGCAGTTCGGCATCCAATGGCAGCGGCGACTATGTGCTGGCGTTCTCGACGGCGGAGTCGGTGCGGCGTGGCTTTGATGCCGCACAGTTGCAGACCACCGAGCTGGCGAACGAACAGATGAGCGCGGTGTTCCAGGCCAGTGTGGATGCGGTGGAAGAGTCGGTTTACAACGCCTTGTTCATGGCGACCACGGTGAGTGGCAATGGGCAGACAGTGGAGGCGATTCCGCTGGATAAGGTGCGGGAGGTTTTGCGGCGGCATGGAGTAGAAGCACCGAGGTAGCAGGGTGCTCGGAGTGCTGCAGAACCAAGCGATGCTTGGCGAAATCCCTTCTCCCGCCTGCGGGAGAAGGTGCCCGAAGGGCGGATGAGGGGAGCTTATAAGCTTCCTGGCGTTTCAGCTTTTGCTTCTCCCCTCAGCCCTCTCCCCAACCCCTCTCCCCAACCCCTCTCCCGGAG